>CAYQBA010000007.1:0-31274 GCA_964415605.1 uncultured Anaerolineales bacterium
GCTGGCGGCGCCGCTGCGGCCGGCATGGCGCGCCGGCGCGGCGCGCATCCGTCCCAGGCTCGATGCCGCCCGCGCCTGGCTCGCCGAGCCGGCCAACCTGCGTCGTCTGGGGCGGATCCTGCTCCCGGCCCTCGTCGCCGCCGGGCTGCTCCTGCCGCCGATCTCACTCTGGACGCGGCTGACCACGCTCGGCTACGGCAAGCTGCGCCCGGGGCAGGACGCGTCGGTCGCCGCCGACATCGACGGCGTCTACTTCGAGGCCCGCGGGCGGAGCATCTACCGCGCCGCGCGCGTCGACGTCTCCGCCGCCGGCGGCATCCCGGGCGGCGTGGACCCGCTGCCGGCCGGCCGCGTCCAACTCGCGCCGGTGTTGAGCCTCGACATCCGCGGCCCCGCGCCGCGCGAGGCGTGGATCTCCGCCCTCGTCGATGTCGGGCCGGGCGGTCAAGCGTTCGTCGATCCGTATGGATGGGACGGGCAAGCCTGGCAGTGGCTGCCGTTCCAGTTCGACGTCGCCAACCGCGTCCGCGTCCGCCTCCCGCTCCAGCGCTTCGTCCCCCGCTACGTCGTCATCACCCAGGCCGCGCGCGGGTCCACGGCAGTGGCCGCCGGCATCCTCCCGCCGCCGGCCGCGCCGCCCGCCGCCATCGCGGAGCTGCCAATCCTAGAGATGCGCGCCTACGGCATCGAAACCGACGACGGGCATGTCGTCGGCCAGCGCTTCCCGATCCCGTCGCGCCGCGCGCGGGTCTACGGCATCGTCGACAACCTCGAAGGGCTGCGGGTGCGCGGCGATCTCGTCAACAACCTGCTCATGCAGCGCGCGGCGCGCCAGCGGCACCGCGACGCCCTCGTCAACCTCGTCAGACGCGACGGGCTCGCCGGCATCGTGCTGGACTATCGGGGTGTCGACGGCATGCTCCAGACCGTCTACGCCGACTGGCTCGGCCGCCTGTCCGACGACGTGCACCGCGTCGGCGGCGAGGTCTTCGTCACCGTGCCGATGCCTCGCCGCACCACCACGGCCTGGGACGGCAGCCCGTACGCGTGGCACCTCCTGGCCCCCGCCGTCGACGGCGTGCGGGTGCTGCTGCCCATCGACGCCCCCCTCGAGACCGACGCCCTCGACGCCATGGTCCGCTGGGCATTGGGATCGGTGCCGCGCGACAAGCTTCAGCTGTCCCTGCCGGTCCAGGGCCGCGACAGCGTCGACGACGCCGTCACCCTCATCGGCTACGGCGACGCGTTGGCGAAGATCCTTGACATGGCGCGCTCGGACGCGCCGGGGCGCATCGATCCCGGCGCCATGTCGACCGTCGAGCTGCCGACCCTCAAGGCGTCGCAGCTCGGCCGCGACCCGGCAACCGGGATGTGGCGGTTCTACTACTGGGACGCCAACCGGCGCCAGCACACCGTCTGGCTCAACGACGCCGCCGGGCTGCGGCCGGCTTTCGACATCGCCCGCACGTTCCACCTGAGCCGGATCGTCCTGGACGGCGTCGAGGCCGGCCTCGACCCGAACCTCTGGCGGATGACCCAGGCCTTCATCGCCGACGGCGAGCCGGTCGCCCCCACGATCGACTACCGGCTGCAGTGGCAGCTCGTCGACGGCGACGGCCAGGTCGTGCAGCAGGCCAACCAGGCCCTGGACCAGACCGCGTTCGACGTCAAGGCTCCGAGCCGGCAAGGCATCTACCGCCTCGGCGTCAACCTCGTCACGACCGACGACCGTCTGGCCGCCGTCGGCGCCTCCTCTGAGATCAACGTGGCCCCGCCCCCGCCCGCCGCCCGCCCGACGGCCAACGTCCTGGTCATCGTCCCCACGCCGATGCCGGTCATCACGGCGCCCGCGCCGGCCGACGAGGGGCGAATCGCACGGGCGCCGGTGCGCATCGAGGACGCGCCGGCGGCGGCCACGGCCGAAGCCGGCGCGCGGGTCGCCGCCGCCGAGGCGCCGTTACGCTCCGAGCCGAGCATCGGCGGCGAGGTTCTCTCGACCCTGCGCATCGGCGAGGCGCTCGAAGTGCTCGGGACCGCGCCGGATGGCGCGTGGACCGAGGTCAAGGTCATCGCCACCGGCATCCAGGGCTGGGTGCTGAGCGACCTCATCGAAGTCAGCGGCTCACCCGCCGGCGCCACCTCGGGCGGTGCCGCGGCGACCTTGACCGCCGCGAGCCGGCCCGGCGCCATCGCTTCCTCCACACGCCCCGCGCCGACGTCCACCCCGCGCGCGACGGCGGGCCCTACCCCCGCCGCTGGACGCTAGGCAGATAGATCCGGCTGACCCGCTCGACGATGCGGATGCGGAGGTCGAGCTTGACGGGCGGCGATGCCGCCTGCATGGCGGGGTTGTCGCGGTTGACCGCCCGCAGAACTACCGTGGGGGTCACGGAGCTCCCGGCCATCAGCGCACCGCGGTCCCGCCGCATCGCCTCGACATCCAGCTGTAGGCTCATCAGCGAGCTCGCCCCCGGAATCTGCGGCAGGGGGGTGCCCGTCAGCCAGGCCGCGTCCGAGGCGACCTCCCAGTTGCCCTGGTTGAGGTGTGGGTTGCTCAGGAGCGACCGGACCGACGCCTCGGTGCCGTCGATCATCTGCTCCACCGGGTTGGGCGCCACACGCACCACCCACGGCATGTTCTCGACAGCGCGCTCGAAGTCGACCGCGCCGCAGCCGAACCGATCGTTGCGGGGATAGCCGTGCGCGGTGCGGCCGTCGAAGGCCGGCACCAGCGGCGGGAGATCGCGGTTGGCGGTCTCGCAGAGCTTGTCCTCGATGTCCCAGACCGAGAGCGTCGGGTTGAGCGACCGCATGACCGCCACGACGCCGGCGACGTGCGCAGCGGCGAGCTCCGACGGCACGCGGAAGGCGCTGTTGATCTCCTTGTACTCGCCATCGGCGGTCAGCCATGTCGTCGAGAAGTCCTCGCCCGGCGCGGCGATGTCCACCCAATCGCCCCAGCTGGCGTACGAGCGCATCTGATACTGCGACGCGAAGGACTGGACGCCGATGACGTCGTCGAACGCGGCCGGGAACGCCGGCGGGTTCACGCCGAACGTGTTCTTGTCGGGGCAGAACCACGCCGCCTGGCCGCACTCGCCCGCCCCGGCGACCACCGGCACGCCCTTGCGGCGCGCGTAGGTGATGGCGTCCTGCATCCGCTGCAAGCCCGCGCTCGCGCCGTCGCGGTTGTACAGCATGAAGCCGCCGATGACGATGACCTGCGCGCCGTTGTTCGCGGCGTAGCAGATGGCCTGGTTCAGGTACTCCCGCCGCCCGCCGATGCCCCAGTACCCGCCGTCGCCGTCCGGGTCGAGCTGCGGATCCGGGCCGGGGAGCGGCACCCAGGCCCGATAGACGATCTTGAGCGGCATGACCCGGGCACGCCACGACACGCCGGCGATCCCGCGCGCGTTGTTGGTCTCGGCCGCCGCGATGCCGGCCATGGCCGTCCCGCTCGGCGGCGCCGGGACGTCGAGCTGCGCCGGCGGCACCGGGTTCGGGTCGCCGTCGTCCGAGCCGAAGTCCCAGCCGCCGGTGTCGTCGACGTAGCCGTTTCCGTCGTCGTCCACGCCGTTGCCCGGCACCTCGCCAGGGTTGCGCCAGATCTTGTTGACGAGGTCGGGGTGATCCATCTCGACGCCGTCGGCGATGACCGCGACGGCCACGTCGTCGCTGCCAAAGCTGGTCTCCCATGCCTGCAACGCGCCGATCGTCTGCAAGCTGGCGCGCTGGTAGCGCCAACGGAAGAGGGTGTCGTTGGGCTGCGTGATGGACTGGATGCCGGCGTCCTGCGGGCCGTCGTCGCGGTCCGCCGTATCGGGTGCGGCGTGGGTGCTCGCGCGCCCCGGGTCGTCCGCGGCGGCGGACGCCGGGGCGACGGTGAACGCGTCAGACCGCCGGTGGTCGCCCTGCGCCAGCCAGGCGGGCGAGCATACGGCGTCGCCCGATCCGGCGGGCCCATCCGTGGTCCCTTCCGCCATCGCGGTCGCCAACGACAGCGCCAATAACGTGCCCGCGCCGGCGGCGACCATGCGCCGGGACGGGATCGACAAACCGCCAAACAAGCTCTCAACACACGACATGCAGGCGTCCTCTGGTCATGAATGGGTCGCACGGGAGGCGAAACGTGCTCAGGGGGGCGTGCTTCGGTCGGCAATCCATAGTAGTAGACGCACCCCGCGGATGATTGGATACGCGCGGATGCGGAGGGCCCGGCACGCAATTCACACACTTGCACGAAGTCACACGCGCCGGCCGGCTCCCCGCGCACCCCGGCCGGCGCTGGCCTGACGAACCGTTCTATGCTAACGTGTCCGGCCGCGCCGCCGGGCACCGACCGGCTGGCCCCGGCGCTCCCGCTCCCGATTCGACACCGCCAGAGGCGAGCAGTGAACACCGTCGTGCTGATCAAGCAAGTGCCCGACACGGCGACGCGCATCCAGGACCGGGCCGCCAACGGCCGGGTGGACCTGAGCGGCGTCACGTGGGTCGTCAACCCCTACGACGAGTATGCGGTCGAGGAGGCGTTGCGGCTCAAGGCCGCCCACGGCGGCACCGTCACGCTCATCGCCCTCGGGCCGGAGCGCGTGACGAGCGCCCTGAAGGACATGCTGGCGCTCGGCGCCGACGAGGCCGTGCAGCTCGTCGACCCGGCCTTCGACGGTTTGGGCGCCCAGGCCACGGCCGCGGTGCTCGCGGCCGCCATCCGCAAGCTCCCGGCACCACCCGACATGATCTGGGCCGGCTGGAAGGGCGTCGACGACGACCAGGGGCTTGTACCGATCTACCTCGCGCATGCGCTGGATTTGCCCCACGTGTCGTTCGTCGTCAAGATCGACGTCGACGGCGCGCGGGCCGTGATCCAGCGCGAGGTCGAAGGCGGGAAGGAGACGGTGGAGACGCCGCTTCCGGCCGTGCTCACCGCGCAGAAGGGTCTGAACGAGGTGCGCTACGCCAGCCTGAAGGGGATCATGGCGGTGAAGCGCAAGGAGATCCCAACGTGGGATGCCGCGGCGCTGGGCATCGACCCGGCGTCGCTCGGAGGGCGCGCGGTCGAGACGATCGAGGTCACGCCCCCTCCCGAGCGCCCGTCGGGCCGCATGCTCGGCGGGACGCCCGCCGAGGCCGCCCGCGAGCTCGCGCGGCTCCTGCGCGAAGAGGCAAAGGTGATCTGATGCACGTCTGGATCCTGGCGGAAGCGCGTGACGGGCAGGTCAAGCGCATCTCGTACGAGCTGATCACGGCGGCGCGCGGGTTGGGCGCCGGCGGCGCCGTCACCGCCGTGCTGGTCGGGTCCGGCACGACCGATCTCGCGCCGGATCTCGCCGCTCACGGCGCCGACCGCGTGCTGGTGGTGGACGACCCGCGCACCGCCCGCTTCTCGCCCGACGGCTGGGGCCACCTGCTGGCACGGCTGGCGCGGGACGATCGGCCCGACGTCATCCTGGGCGGCGCCACGGCGCGCGGCCGGGACCTGACGCCGCGGATCGCCGCCGGCCTCGGCGCCGGCGTGGCGTCCGACGCCGTGGAGGTCAGCCTGGTCGACGGGCGGCTGACGGCGGTGCGCCCGATCTTTGCCGGCAAGGCGCTGGCGCGCATCAAGGTAAACAGCGACCCGCAGATCGCGACCATCCGCCCCAACAGCTATCCGCCGTGCGAGCAGGCGGCGGCGGGTGCGGTCGTGGCGATGGATGCCGGCGACTACGCCGCCGCGGCCGTCGTCACCGGACTCGAGGCCACCGCCTCCACGCGCCCCGACGTCGCCGAGGCCGACATCATCGTCAGCGGCGGGCGCGGCATGGGCGGACCCGAGCATTTCACGCTGGTCGAAGGTCTGGCCGACGCGCTCGGCGCGGCCGTCGGCGCCAGCCGCGCCGTCGTCGACGCCGGCTGGCGGCCGCACGGCGACCAGGTCGGGCAGACCGGGAAGACCGTGTCGCCGTCCCTCTACATCGCCTGTGGCATCAGCGGCGCGGTGCAGCACCTGGCAGGCATGAAGACGTCGAAGTACATCGTGGCCATCAACAAGGATCCCGAGGCGCCGATCTTCTCGGTGGCCGACTACGGGATCGTCGGCGACGTGTTCGAGGTCATCCCGGCGGTCACCGAAGCCATCCGGGCGCTGCGCGCGGCCAACGGGTGAGGTCGGGCGGATGGAGCGCCGCATGCTCACCTTTGGGGGCCTCCGCGTGGCCGGCGCCCTGGCCGTGCTGACGGCCGCGGCCGTCGCCGTGGCCGCGCCGGCGCCCTTGGCCGCCCAGTCGGCTTGCGGCAACGTCGCGCTGCGCTCGCCCTATCGGGGCGAGGTGGTGCAGGGCGCGGTCCCCATCCTGGGCAGCGCCCGGATCGACCGCTTTCAGTTCTACAAGCTGGAATGGGCGCCGGCGAACGACCCCGAACGCTGGAGCGCGGTGAGCGACACCGTCGACCAGCCGATGGTCAACGGGCTGCTCGACATCTGGGATACCGTGAGCCTGCCCGACGGCGCTTATCGCCTCAAGCTGACCGTCGTCAACGGGGACTACCAAGAGACGTGCAAGGTCGTCGTCGAAAACGTGGCCGTCGCCAACGCCGGCACACCGTCCGCCACCGGCACGGCGACCGCGACCGGCACGGCCAGCATCGAGCCGACCACGGAGCCGACCACGGAGCCGACCGCCGCGCCTACGGCGGAGCCGACCGCTGCCGCGGGGGCGTCGGACGAGGGCCCGACCGCGGTCGATCGATCGCCCGACGCCCCCGCGACCGGTGGCTACCAGGCCGGCGGGTCCGCCCCCGCCCCAACCCTCCAGCCCGTGGTCATGGAACCGCTCGACGCGCCGGCCGATGGCGGCTTCGGGCTGGGCTCGCTGGCCGGCGCGTTCGTGATCGGCTTCGCCGCCGCGCTGGGGCTCGCCCTCGTCGCGTGGTACGCCCTGGCACGGTCGTAGCGCGTGCGCGGCTGGCCCTTTGCCGCGCCCCAGGCGGCCGCGCGCGGCGGCGCCCCGGTGGACTGGTTGGTGGTCGGCCTCGGCAACCCGGGGCCGCAGTATGCCGGCACGCGCCACAATATCGGCCGCCGGGTGGTCGAGCGGCTGGCGGAGCGGCACGGCGCGGCGCTCGCCGACGTCAAGTTCAACGCCCGTTTCGGGCGCGTCGCGCTTGCCGGGCAACGGGTGTGCCTCTGCGCGCCGATGACCTACATGAACGAGTCGGGTCGGGCCGTGGCGCCGCTGGCCGGCTTCTTCAAGATCCCGCCGGGGCGTGTGCTCGTCGTGTACGACGACCTGGACTTGCCGTTCGGCCAGATCCGCGTGCGCGCGAACGGCGGAGCGGGCGGGCACAACGGCATGCACAGCCTGATCGCCGCCCTCGGAACGCCTGGCTTCCCCCGCGTCCGCGTCGGCATCGGCCGCCCGCCGGCCGGCTGGGACGCCGCCGACTTCGTCCTGGCCCGCTTCAGCCCCGACGAGGCGCCGGGCGCGGAGGTCGCCGTGGATGACGCGGCGGAGGTGGTCGAGGCGGTCGTCCGCGACGGCGTCGACCCAGCCATGAACAGGTTCAACCGGCGTGGTTGATCCCGTGGGCGACCGCAGCGAGGACCCGGCGATGCGCATCCTGCACGTGTACAAGGACTACCCGCCCGTCATCGGGGGCATCGAGCTCCATGTACGCGACCTGGCCGAAGCCCAGGCGGCCGCCGGGCACGCCGTCACCGTGCTGTGCACGCGCCCGGAGCCCGGGCCCACCCTCGACACGGTCGAGCACGGCGTGCGGGTCATCCGAGCGCGCCGGCAGGCAACCGCGGCGTCGACGCCGCTGAGCCTCGACCTCGTGCGCAGGCTCGGCACCCTGGCACCCGACGTCACCCATCTGCAGAGCCCATATCCCATGGGCGAGCTCGCGTGGCTCGCCGCGGGCCGGCACCCGCTGGTCGTGTCCTACCAGAGCGACATCGTCCGCCAGCGGTTGCTTGGCGCCCTCTGGGCCCCGTGGCTGCGGCTGGTGCTCGCCCGCGCGGACCGGGTGATCGCGTCGAACCCCCATTATGTAGACTCGTCGGCATTTCTGCGGCGTGTCCGCGCCAAGGTGTCGGTCGTGCCGATCGGCGTCGACGTCGAGCGGTTCGCGGGGGGGGACCGGCGCGCGGGCCGCGCGCGCTTCGGCGAGCGCCCGACGGTCGTGTTTGTCGGGCGGCTGCGCTACTACAAGGGCCTCCCGGTGATGCTCGAGGCCCTGCGCGAGCTGCCCGGCGTGCAGCTCGTCATCGCCGGCTCCGGTCCCAACCTGCGCACGCTGGCGGAGATGTCGCTCGACCTCGGCGTCGCGGCCCAGGTGACGTGGGTGGGCGACGTGGCCGACGCCGAGCTGCCGGATGTGCTCGCGGCCGGCGATGTCTTCGTCCTGCCCAGCACCCACCGCAGCGAAGCCTACGGCATCGCGCTCGTCGAGGCGCTGGCCGCCGGGCTGCCGGCGGTCACCACCGATCTCGGCACCGGCACGTCGTGGATCAACCAGGATGGCGTCACGGGGCGGGTGGTGCGCCCGGGTGACCCGGCGGCGCTGGCGGCCGCCATCCGCGCGATCCTGGCCGACGACGCCGGCCGCGCGGCGATGGCGAGCGCTGCCCGCGCCCGGGCACGGGCGGTGTTCGGCCGCGACGCGATGGTGGATGCGGTGATGGGCGTGTACGCCGCCGTTGCGGCCGCCCCGCGCCGTGGGGGAGACGCCGCATGAACATCCTGGTGACGGGCGGGGCCGGCTTCATCGGATCGCACCTGGTCGACCGCCTCCTGGACGACGGGCATGCCGTCACGGTGCTGGACAACCTCAGCACGGGGCGCGAGTCCAACCTCGCCGCCCATGTGGGCCACGCACGCCTGCGCTTTCTCCGCGGGAGCATCCTCGATGCGACCCTGGTCGGCGCCGTCATGCCGGGCATCGACGTGGTGTACCACCTGGCGGCCGCCGTCGGCGTCGGTCACGTGGTCAAGGATCCGCTGTGGACCGCGGCGACCAATGCCCGCGGCACCGAGATCGTCCTCGAGCAGGCCCGGGCGTGCGGGGCCAGGGTGGTGTTCGCCAGCACATCCGAGATCTACGGCATCAGCGATGCGCTGCCATATCGTGAGGACGGGCCGCGCGTCCTGGGGCCGACATGGGTCCACCGTTGGAGCTACAGCACGGCCAAGGCCCTCGGCGAGCATCTGTGCTTCGCGCATGCCGACCGCGGCCTGGCCGTCAGCATCGTCCGGTACTTCAACACCTACGGGCCGCGCATGGATCCGGCCGGCTACGGCAGCGTCGTCGCGCGGTTCGTCAGCCAGGCCCTGGACGGCGTCCCGTTGACCGTGCACGGCGACGGCGCGCAGGTCCGGTGCTTCACGTTCGTCACCGAGACCGTCGACGCCACCGTGCGCGCCGGAACGCTCGACGCCGCGCTCGGCCAGGCCTTCAACGTCGGGAGCCCGTTCCAGACCACGATCGGCGACCTGGCCCGGCTGATCATCGAGCTGACCGGGTCGCCCTCGGCGGTGGGCCACGTCGACTACGCCGCGGCCTACGGCGCGGGCTTCGCCGATACGCGCACGCGCGTGCCGGACGTGTCCAAGGCCGCCGCGCTGCTGGGCTGGCGGGCGGGCATCTCGCTGCGGGAAGGGTTGGCGCACGTGATCGCCGAACGCCGCAACATGGAGACCGGATGAGAACCTTGATCACGGGCGGCGCCGGGTTCCTCGGCGCCGCGCTCGCCAACCGCCTTGCCGGCGAAGGGCATGCGGTCTACGTGCTCGACGACCTGACGGCCGGCGACCGCGACCGGCTCGACCCGCGGGTCGTCTTCACCCGGGGCGACGTGCGGGACGTCCCCCGGCTGTGGTCGCTGCTGGCGGGGGTGAACGTCGTCTACCACCTGGCGGCCCGGGTGAGCGTGCCGGAGTCCATCCTGTATCCCGTGGACTACAACGCCGTCAACACCGGCGGCACGGTCAGCTTGATGTCCGCCGCGCGTGACGCCGGCGTGCGCCGTGTCGTCTTCACGTCGTCGGGCACCATCTACGGCGAGCAGGAACGCCAGCCGATCGCCGAGAGCGCCGAGCCGCGGCCCGCCAACCCGTACGCCGTCAGCAAGCTCGCCGCCGAGCACTACGTGCGGGCCATCGGCGACCTGTACCGGATCGAAACGGTCATCCTACGGGTCTTCAACGCCTACGGCCCCGGGCAAGCGGTGCCACCCGCCCACCCGCCCGTGATCCCGCACTTCGTCCGGCAGATCGCAGCCGGCGGGAGCATCGTGCTGCACGGCAGCCCCCCCGGCAGCCAGACGCGCGACTTCATCCACGTCGACGACGTCGTCGAAGCGCTGTGCCGCGCCGGCGCGGCGGGCGGCGTCGCCGGCGCCACGCTCAACATCGGAAGCGGGATCGAGACGGCGCTGGCCGATCTCGTCGCCGCCATCGAACGGGCCACGGGCCGCACGGCTCAGGTGCTGGCGTCGCCAGAGCAAAGCGGGGGCGTCGCCCGCATGTGCGCGGATATTCACGCGGCCCGCGCGGCGCTGGACTGGTCGCCGTCGGTGAGCCTGGCGGACGGCCTCGCGGGGCTGGCGGGCCAAGCGGCCGGGCATCCCAGGACTTGACCAAAGGGTCTATGCGTCAGTATTATATGTGTTCGGCACTTTCATCGGCAGGAGCATTGTCATGTACGCGATCGTACAAAGCGGCGGCCACCAGTACCGCGTCACCGAGGGCGAGACGATCCGCGTCCAGCGGCTCGAGGCAGCCGCGGGCGACAAGGTCACGCTGGACCAGGTGTTGATGGTCGGGGGCGGGGCCACCCGCGTCGGCACCCCCCTGCTCGACGGGGCAAGCGTGCATGCCACGGTCGTGGGCGACGTCAAGGGCGACAAGCTGACCGTGTTCAAGTACAAGCGCAAGAACCGCTATCGGATCAAGACCGGCCACCGCCAGCAGTTCACCGAGCTCAGGATCGACGCGATCAAGGGTTGACCCCGCGCCGCCTCTCCGGGCCCCTCGGCCCGGACGGCGCGTCATCACTCGTCACGCAATGGAGTCCATCGATGGCACACAAAAAGGGCGGCGGCAGCACCAAGAACATGCGCGACTCGGGCCCGCAGTATCGCGGGGTCAAGCGCTTCGACGGTGAGTCCGTCCGGTCCGGCAACATCCTCGTCCGCCAATGCGGGACCAAGATCCACCCCGGCATCAACGTCGGTCTCGGGCGCGACTTCACGATCTTCGCGACTGCGGACGGCTACGTCAAGTACGAACCGCGGCCGGGCGGCAAGAAGCGGGTCAGCGTCTACGACACGCACCCCAACCGAAGCTGACCGCCGGACCGGCGGTCCAACCCGCAAGACGCGCCGCGGAACGCGGTCCCAGTGACCGACGACCGGGCGCGCGAGGGAGACGATGAAGACCAACATTCACCCGAAGTGGTACCCCCAGGCGAAGGTCGTCTGCAGCTGCGGCAATACCTTTACGGTCGGCGCGACGCTGCCTGAGATCCACACCGAGATCTGCGGGGACTGCCACCCGTTCTTCACGGGCGAGCAGCGCATCGTGGACACGGCCGGTCAGGTCGAGCGCTTCATGCGCCGGCTCGAGGTCGGCGCGACCCAGCGCGACTCCGCCGTGCAGACGGCCGAAGCGCGCCGGCAAGCCGAGATCGATGCCCGGCGCAAGCGCCGCGGCCTGACGCCGCTGGCGGCCCGACCCGCTGTCGCCGCGACTGTCGCCGAGGCCCCGGCGGAAGAGCCGGCCGCCGACGACACCGCCCCCGCCGCCAAGCCCAAGGCTCCGCGGCGCGCCAAGCCCGCCGCGGGCGCCTGACGCCGACGGCCGCCGACCCCGCGCGAACGGATGATGTGACGAGGGCACGGAGCCAGGCGCTCCGTGCCCTCGTGCATCGCTTGACCCGCCGGCGCCGCCCTGAGACCGGAGGCGATGCCCTTTGGAACACGGATCCTCGAACGCCGCCACGCCCGCCGCCGGTGCCGGCGCGACCTCGGCCGACCCCGCGCCGGTCGGTCTGGATCCCCGACAGACCCACGCGGGGACGTGGTTCGTCCCCGTGTTGGACCACGGCTTCGTCGAGCTGATCGACGTCGTCGGCGACGACCGGCGCTGCGTGGCCGCCGCCCGCGTGTCGCTGCGGCGCGAGCAGCTCAGCCTCGCGGATCACAGTCCGGAGCAGGTCGAACGTGACAAGGGGCTGCTCGCCCGCCTCGTGCGCGACCGCCACACGTCGCCGTTCGAGCATGCCGTGTTCCAGCTCCGCGTGCGCGCGCCGATCTTCGTGGTGCGGCAGTGGTTCCGCCACCGCTTCGCGTCCTACAATGAGGAGAGCGCCCGCTACACGCGGCTGGAGGACGAGTTCTACCTGCCCGACTCCCTGCGGGTCCGCGTGGGCAAGGCGATGGACTACCAGTACGAGGCCATGACCGAGCCCGAGAACGCCGAGCTCCGCGCGGCGATCCAGGCGGTCTACGACGACGCGCGCCGGCTCTACGAGCGGTTGCTCGAGCGCGGCGTCGCGCGCGAGCACGCCCGGCTGGTCCTCCCGGTGGCGCAGTTCACGACGTTTTTCTGGACGGTCAACGCCCTCAGCCTCATGAACTTCCTCAACCTGCGCAACGCCCCGCACGCCCAGGCGGAGATCCAGGCCTACGCGGAGGTCATCGAGGCGATGTTCCGCGATCGCATGCCGTGGACCCACGCAGCCTTCCGAGCCCATTGGGGCCCGGGCAGCATCGGCTAGTGCTGCGCCCAATGACCATCGCGAGTGGGTGGACACCGCCGGCGCAGCACGACGCTGTCGCCTGCGCCGGGCTCTGCCCCCGGCTACCCGCGACGGCCCGTTACTGGACTGCACAACCAAGCTGTCATGTCGATTGGGAACGTGTGTTGACGATAGGTCCGCCGCAGGCGAGGCGTAGTGCTCTGCCATGCGGAGGAGTTGCCCAACCCGAACAAGCCCTGGTGGCAGAGCACTAGAGGAGGCAGACGATGGTCTTGAGCGATCGGGAGATCACCGAGCGCGCTCGATCGATGGGCATGATCGAGCCCTTCGTCGACCAACAGGTCAGCGAAGGGGTCGTCTCGTACGGCCTGTCGAGCTACGGCTACGACTTCCGAGTGGCCAACGAGTTCAAGATCTTCAGCAACGTGAACTACACGGTGGTGGATCCCAAACGCTTCGACGCCAACGCGTTTGTCGACGTCCTGACCGACGACTGCTGCGTCATCCCTCCGAACTCGTTTGCGTTGGCCCGAACTGTCGAGTACTTCCGGATCCCGCGCGACATCATCACCGTGTGCCTCGGCAAGTCGACGTACGCGCGTTGCGGCATCATCCTGAACGTCACGCCGTTCGAGCCGGGCTGGGAGGGGCACGCGACCCTCGAGATCTCCAACACCACCCCCCTGCCGGCGAAGATCTACGCCAACGAGGGCATCGGGCAGGTCTTGTTCCTGCGCGGGTCGCAGGAATGCCTGATCTCGTACAAGGACCGCAAGGGCAAGTACGACAAGCAGTTCGGCATCGTCACCCCCCGCATCGTGCGATCCGCCGGCTGACGGAGGGCGCCGGGATGGCGGGGGCCGGGCGAATCCGCGGGACCGCGGTCGGTCGCGCGCACGAGGCGGTGCCTGAAGCCGTGCGCGGCTTGCTCGCCATCGACGTCAGCAACACCTACACGTCGCTTGCGCTGTGGACGGCGGGCTCCCCCGATGGCGCGGGGCCGCCGCCGGAGCCGGCACCTCAGCACTGGCAGATCGCGAGCGAGCCAGCGCGGACCGTGGACGAGCACCGCCTCGTCCTGACCCAGCTCCTGGCCTCGCGCGGCCTCGCGCCGCCCGACGTCGCCGCGTGCGTGATCGGCTGCGTGGTGCCCGAGCTGCGCGCAACCGTCGTGGCGGCATGCCGGGAGTGCTTCCGCGTCGATCCGCTCGTCGTGGGTCCGGGGGTTCGGAGCGGGCTTCGGATCCGGACGGAGTCGCCCCGCGAGCTCGGCGCCGACCGGATCGCCAACGCGGTCGCCGCGGTGGCTCGGTTCGGGAGCCCGGTGATCGTCCTCGACTTCAGCACGGCCGTCACGCTCGACGTGATCGGCGCGGGCGGCGACTACCTCGGCGCCATCATCGCGCCCGGCATCGACGTCGCGGCCGCCGCGCTGGCGCAGCGGACCGCGCGGCTGCGCCACTTCGACATCTCGCCGCCGACCCGGGCCATCGCCGAAGATACCGAGGCCGCCGTGCGCTCCGGCGTGTTTTTTGGCTTGGTGGGGCTGATCGAGGGCTTGGTGGCGCGCGTCCGGGCCGAGATCGGCCCGGCGGCGGTCGTCGCCACCGGCGAGGCGCCATGGCTGCCCGCGGTCGTCGATCACACCACGGTGATCGATGCCTACGCCCCGCTCCTCACCCTGGACGGGCTGCGGCGGATCTACGTCCGCCACGCGGTCGCCGGCCCGGCGGGCGGGTGACACCGAGCCGTCAAGCCAGCCCCAACCGACCTGTCTGCCACCGCCATCGAACGTCCGGTCCGTTCCGGGCGTTCTACCCCCCAGGGCTCACCGTCGCCGTCGCGCGGCATCCGGGCCCGTCCACCCGCACCGGCAAGGAGATGGCGATGGGAACCCTTCACAAGGCGGCCGCGCTCGGCGCGTTGGTCGCCGCCGCGTTTCTCGGCGTCTGGCAGGGCGCGCACCCGGCGTCGGCGCAGCGCGCGACGCCGATGCCGACGCCCGACCCGCAGACGCTCTTGCGCCGCTACGGCACCCGCTTCAGCCTGCCGATCGTCGACGCGCCCGTCGGCCAGGCCGCCACCGTGGCGCTGGACGTCGCCAGCAGCGGCTGGCGGCCGACGGACGTGATGGTCGTGGAGCTCGACAGCCCGGACGCGGCGGCCTGCGACACGCCGTTCGACGCGGCCCGGGTGAAGCGCGTGACGTGCGTGCGCGGGATCGAGCGCTGGCACGCCGCGACCGTCCCGCTCTCCGCGGGCGCCGAGAGCGCGGTCGTCTACAGCCTGGACCCGGCCAAGGTGGCGGACGCCTGCACGGCGTTCGAGGCGGTGCGGACGGGGCGCCAGCCCCTGGCGGCGTGGGACCAGCAGGTGTGGATGCAAGGCCACGGCGAGCCGATCAGCGTCAAGGCGCTGGCGCAGACCGACAACGCCATGACGGCGCTCACCGGCCAGACGTCGCTGGCGACCGGCCGGCCGGCCGGCGGCCGCGACGCCGCCCGCGTGCTCCGCACGCTGCCGGTGCTCTGGCCGGCCGCCTCGGGCGGCCGCGCGCGGCTGCTCAACCCGTCGGCGGTGTGCATCCAGGCCAACGCGGCCGTGGGCGGCAGCTGGGTGGACGGCGGGTGCGGCGCGCGGGTGGAGCAACGGCTGGCGGTCCCGGCCTTCGGCGCGGCGCTGGTCCCGCCCCCGGTGGCCGGGGTGTCCATGGGCAGCCTGACGCTCAGCACGCCCGCCCAGCAACCGTCGGGCAGCCTGCAGGACGCGTCGGTGGCGGCCGACCAGTTCGACACCCGGGGCTGGATGAGCATCAACGACGCCAGCATGCCGGCCGCCAGCCAGTATGGCCCGGCGTTCCCGATCGCGGTCGCGCCGTTCCCCGGCCTGGCGAGCGAGCTGTGGGTCACCAACAACCACGTGACCGCCACCGTGAGCATTGCCCTGGTGATGTTCAACGGCAACCTGGCCGTGCACGCCACGCACAACGACCCCGTGCCGCTGTGCCCCGGCGGCACGCGCCGCTACGACGTCCAGGCGATCGCCGGCGAGATCCCGCCCACCCAGCCCCGCGAAAACGGGCCGGTCAGCGCCCCGCTGCTCTCGATGCGGATCGAGGCGACAAGCGCGCAGCTGCCGACCTTCCCGCCGGTCTCGGGGGTCATGGTCCTGCGCGGCGACTCCGGCGTCACCGCCTACACGGGCATCACGCCCCCGCCCGAGCTGCAGGCCTTGCGCGGCCGGCCGGGCGCCGGGGGCGTCGACGTCGCCCCGATCACGGTCATCCCCAACGTCAAGAAGGCGGTGGGCAACGCGCGGCTGACGACCTTCATCGGCGCGATGGTCCTCGGCAACCCCCAGGCCGAGAACGGCATCGCGGTGGACTTCTACGACGCGGAGGGCCGTGCGGTGGTCACGGGCTTCCAGCGAGCCCTCGGGAACGGGCCCGCGGCCATGTTCGACCTGCGCGAGGTCGTCGCCCGCGGGGGCGACGGCACGCCCATCCGGCTGCCGGACGGGTTTGTCGGCACCGCCGTCGTACGCGGCGGTCAGAACCGCGGCATGTTGGGCGTCGTCGCGATCGACCGCCCCGTGGAGCCCGGCCGCGACACGCCGCGCCCGCTGGCCGATGGCCCCGCGCAGTCACCACCCCCCGACCGGATGGCCAGCTACGCCGGCGTGATCCTGCCGCTGTGGCCCGATCCGGATGTGCCGACGCCGACCCTGATCCCGACGCGCGCGCCGACCACCCCCACGGCACCGGGAGATACGCCGGAGCCGTCGCCGACGCGCGCCAGCGCAACGCCGGAGATCACGCCGACGACGGTGGCCACGCCGACCACGACCCGCTGGCGCGCTTGCCTGCCGTGGCTGACGAACGGGTCGCCATAGCGCGCCCGGGGGGCTGCCGGCACCACGCCGCCACTCGCCCGAGGCCCACGGCCGGAAGGTGAAGGACCGTGGCCCGCCCGCGGAAGGACGCCCATCGTCCCCGCGGGCGGGCCGGGCCTTGGTGCGGCGGCGCGGACATGGCAGAATTGCCGCACGCATGGACGAGCCACCCGCCGCCGCCCCGCGCCGCTCCGCACCTCGCCGCGCCGTCGCGTTCTTCGACCCCGCCGAGCCGGGGTTCCTCCGCCGCATGGGGCGCCTGGCGCTGGCGGCGGTCGGGCTCGGCGTGTGCGGCGTGTGCGGCGCCGTGGCGGCCTGGACCCAGACGCCGACGGGGCGCTACTGGACGGCCGTGGTGTGGCTCGAGGCCGAGCGCTACGACTGGGCGGTGGCGGCGGCTGAAGGGCTGGTCCGGGACCATCCGGACCGGAGCTACGCCGACTACCGCCTCCTGGCGACGGCGCTGCGCCGAAGCGGTCAGCCCGAGGCCCAGATGGCCGTGTACGACGCGGCGGTCGCGCGGTTCCCCGACCACTCGCTCGCGCACAGCCATCGCTGCTGGTACGGCACGCTGTTCGCCGACCCCGTCACCGTCATGCGGAGCTGCGACCGCGCGATCGAGATCAGCGAAGGCGGCTCCGGCTCGGCCTTTGCCCGGCGGGCGGTCGCGCGGGCCCTCACCGGCGACCGTCCGGGCGCCATCGCCGACCTCGAAGCGGCCCTGTCGATCTGGGACGCGCGCGACTTCCGCGGGCGCACCTACGACACGCGCGCCGAGTGGCTGGCGGCCCTGCGCGCCGGCGAGGATCCGTTCGACGCCGAGACGCTGGAGCAGCTGCGGCGGGAGTTCTGAGCGGGCCCGCGCGTCGCGCGGATCGGGCCATCGCATCGGTGGGCGCGATCGCGCGACCACCGGCGCGACCACTTGGGTCCGCGACGGCACCCGTGGTATGATTTTGCCTCGACGGCGACGTGACACGGAGGGGTCGCATAGTCTGGTCGAGTGCGCGCGTCTCGAAAACGCGTAGGGGCTTCGCTCCTCGTGGGTTCAAATCCCACCCCCTCCGCCACCCAACGACAACGCCCGGGACCGCGGTCCCGGGCGTTGTCGTTCGATGCGAGCTGCGCGTCGACGGCTGATCGGGCGATCGTCCACCGCGCCAGAGCCGCGCCGCTGCGCCGGCCGTGCCCGATCAGCGCCGATTCTGCCCGACGATCGGCAGCTGGATCTTGAAGGTCAGCGTCGCCGGGTCGACCACGACGACCGCGATCGGCGGGGAATCCGGATAGGCGCTGACGTTGCCCGCGGCGTCGCGCGCCCGGGCGCGGAACCGGTACGACTCGCCCCACTCGCCGGTGAACACGCGGCTGGTCTCCTGGCCGTTGGTCACCCAATCGGTCCACGCGCCGCCGACGCCGCGCCTGTATTGGACATCGTAGCCCGCGATGCCAAACGCGCAGTTGTCCTCGGCCTGCCAGCTCACCGTGAAGTCGCGCTTGCCGATCGGCAGGGTGGACCGCATGGTCACCACCGGCGCGACCCCGTCCACCGTGGTCTGGGCCTCGACGGCGCCCATCAGCTCGGCGTTGCCCGCCTTGTCCTTCCCCGCCACGCGGAACTGATACTGCGAGCACTGCGCGGCCTGGTTGAAGCGCACGCCGGTTTCCTTGATCCCGTAGCCCAGAAGCCCCCAGCTCGTGCCGCCGATGTTGTACTGCACCTCGTAGCTGTCGAGCCCGCTGTTCACGAGGCCGGCGTCGTTGGGCAGGTCCTGCGCGGTCCACCGGAGGTCGAACGGGCCCGGCACCCACGCGGGCAACGGGTACATGGTGGCCACCGGCGGCGACCAGTCCACCAGGGTGGTGGCATCGGGCGCCTTGCCCGGCTGGACGTTCCCGGCCTGGTCGTACGGATAGACGTTGAAATCGTATCGATGGCCGTTGGTGCCGAAGTAGCTGCCGCCGAACGTCTGGAGCTTGGTGCCGAGCACCTGCCATTGGCCGCCATTTTCGCGCGCGAAGGCCTGGAAGTAGTCGATGCCGGTGTACGGCTCGGGGTCGTCGCCCGTCCAGGCCAGCCGGATGGTGGCGCGGGTCGGGTTGCCGCTGTCGGGGGCGTTGATGTACTGCGGCAGCGGGCTCATCGTCGCCACCGGTGGCTTGGTGTCGGTGACGTGCTCCACGACGAGGTCGGGCTCGTTCGACCCTTCCGACGAGTCGAAGCCCCGGAACGACCCGCCGGTCTCGTAGCCCTGG
Organism: uncultured Anaerolineales bacterium; assembly: GCA_964415605.1. Lineage (GTDB taxonomy): Bacteria > Chloroflexota > Anaerolineae > Epilineales > Epilineaceae > UCB3. Next base: position 18,889 of record CAYQBA010000007.1, read on the forward strand.
AGGTAGACGCCGCCGTTGCACCAGTGGTCGGGCCACCACTCGGCCAGGCGCCAGCGCTGCACGAGCTCGGTCACGTCCCAGTCGTAGGTGTCGCGCGTGGTCCCGATCTTCGTCCGATCGATCTCGTGGTCGTCGAAGTCGGGGAAGTCGTCCCACGACGGGTCATCCTCGTCCCAACTGTCCTCGCACTGGCGATCCTTGTCACGCGCGAGCTTGACCCGGCGGATGACGATGTCACGCCCGGGATCGTTGGTGGGGCCCGCCTCGCGGAGGTAGAGCTCCATCGTGGCGTCTTCCACCGCTTGGTTCTTCGGCAGCTCGCCCACGGCGTCCCACCAGATCAGGCCGCGCGTGGCGCCGTAGCTCGGGTGCTCGCCGACGAAGATCCGGCTCTCGTCGCCATAGTGGCTGCCGCGATTGCGAAACGACACGAACGTGTCGGCCCCGCTCTCGATGCGCGTCACCGACAGCAGCCCGTCGCCGGCCGGGTTGTCGAAGCCCGGCAGCGCGAACGGCCCGGCGCCGGCGGTCGCCCGCCCAGCGACGTCGCGCGCGGATCCGCCAACCGGCCGGCCGCCGCTGTCGGAAGCAGGCGGTGGGTCCGGGACGAACGCATCCGCCGGGGCGGGGATGGCATCGGCGACGGCCAGGCCGATCACACCGTCCTCCGCCATGGCGGACGGGGCGCCGGCCGCGCCCCAAAGCCGCGCCCCACCAGCCACAGCGGTCAGGCCCGCCACGACCATCGCGAATCGCATGATCTTCCGCATACCGGTTCTCCTTGGGTGCATGACGGTCGAGTCCGCAGTCGTCCTATCCCCGTCGGCCTCAGTCCAAGCCCCACGTCTTGAGCAGCGCCGGCATGTAGACATGCGGCCGGCCCGCCGGCGTGGTCGGCGTCGCCGACGGTGTCGCGGACGCCGGGATCGCCGTCGCGGTCGGGGTCGCCGCCGCCGTAGGGGGCTCGCCTGTCGGCGTCGACGTGGCGGGGGCGGCGGTGCGGGTGGCCGTCGGGGTCGGCCGCGGCGTGGCTGTGTCCGTCGGCGGTGCCCCGCCGAGCACGGTCACGTCCGGGTTCGGCAGGTCGCGCTGGCCGGGCGAGCCGTCGCTGTACACGACGTTGAGCGTGCTCAGGTCGGACACGGGATAGGTCTCGTCGGCGAAGATCATCCGGGCGTCGTAGGCGATGGTCAGGCCGCCGGCCGGGATGGCGCCGAACGTCCATTGCGGCTCGCGGACCGTCCCGCCCGTCGGCGGCGGCGACGCGGTGGTGTCGAGGAACACCGCGCCCGAGTGCATGCGCTCGAAGACGTCGACCCGCGTGAGCTTGATCGGCCGCAGCAGCCGCGCGATGAGCGCAGCCATGCGCGACTTCATCGACGAGTCGGCCGCACACGCCGTCACGGCCTCGTCGCACACCGGCCACGACCAGCGGCGCCCGGTGATGCCGCCCCACTGCGTGCAGCCCGCGTCGGTGTCGGCGCACACGCTCGACGCCTCGACGTAGTGGGTATAGCGCGACTCGTACTGCCCGCGGCCGGTCGCGTCGTACCACAAGAGGAAGGCGAACTTGACGCCGGCGTTCTTGGCGGCCTGGGTGACCGTGGGCAGGTTGACCAGGGCGCCGTTGACGTCCGGGCCGGCCACCACGATGACGACCATCTTCTCGTTGCCCGGCGTGCCGTCGTTGTCGAGCTTCTGGGTCGCCGTGCGGATGGCGGCGGAGAGGCCGCGGACGTCGTTCTCCTGCTCCTTGCGCATGGCCTGGATGGCGGACAAGAGGCGGGTGCGGTCGGCGGACAGGTTCACCTTCACCGACTCCTCCGCCGCATACGTGATGAGCCCGGCCTTGCTGGTGGAGAAGTCCATCTGATTGACGAAGTCGTTGAGCCCCGAGCGCGTGGCGCGGATCAGCTCGAGGTTCTCGAACATCGTGATCGAGTTGTCGACCACGAAGAACACGTCGGCGGCCCGCGACGAGCCAGCGCACGCGCCGCTGTTGCCGCCGGCGAGGGTGATCTTCACCCGTACGGTCTGGTCGACGTAGATCTGCGACGGTGTCACGGTCCGGTCGTACGTCACCCCGCATGGCAGGGGCGGCGGCGTCTGGCCGGCGGCCGGCCGGACCGGCCGGGCCGCGACGACGGCCGCCAGACCCAGGGTCGCCGCGGTCGCGGCCATCAAGCATCGGCGTGAGAGCATGTGCGCACCCCTTTCAGCGAGCCGAGCGGCGGTCGGCATCGGCTATTGGCGGTTCGATCCATCGCCAGCCCGTGCCGGCGTCAATCGTGCGGCCCGCGCTGACCTGACATGGACACGGGGGGTGCGCCGGCACCCCCCGTGATCTCGGTTCACGTCGCCACCATGGTCTGGTGACCGGCCTCCCGTTCCTGGCCGCGGCGCCCGGCGGCCCCGGCCGGGGGCTAGAAGCCGCCCTGGTTGAGCAGCGCCGGCATGAAGATGCCGCGGGTCGGCGCGACCGTCGGCGGCGGCACGGGGGTCGGCGTCTCCGAGGGCGGCGGCACGTCGGTGGCCGTCGGCGTGTCGGTCGCCGCCGGGACCGGCGTGTCGGTCGGCGTCGGCGTCGCGGGATCCGTCGGCTGCGGGGTGGGCGTCGGCGTCTCGAGCGGCGGCGGGGCCGTTGGCGTCAGCGCGCGGATGAACGCGCCGCAGTCCTGCTGCTCGCGGTTGACGCGGTAGATGCACACCTCGGGGTTGTCGAGCATGACCTCGCTGATGCTGTTGTCGGAGTACAGCATCGACAGGCGCGCGTCGATGGCCAACGGCTGGATCTCGGGCGCGAAGCCCTTCATCGTGATCACGTCGTACTCAATGGTGAAGCCCCCTGGCGGCTTGCTCGACGTGGTGAAGTTCCACGTGATCTCCGAGCCCAGAATGCTCGTCGGCTCCTTCGGCCGCCCGGAGCTGGTGACGTAGTCGAAATAGCTCGACTGGAGGTAGTCGGAGTACTCGGTGTTCTTGGCCTGCTTGCCGCGGAGGACGGCGTCGGCGACGTCGCGGAAGATCTGTGGCAGGTCGGGCGCCTTGTCGCCCGAGCTGGCGTAATAGCCGGCGCTGGCGCACGTGACCATGCGGCCCTGCGAGTCCTCGTGGCCGACGACGACGACCGGAACCTTGGCGCGCCGGGCGCGCTGGCAGCCCTCGTCGCGGGTGACCGGCGGCTCGGGGTTGCTGCCGGTCGTCTCGGGCGCGCCGCGGTCGAAGATGATGACGACGTTGTAGTCCTCGTCGGCCACGTTGGTCGGCAGGCGGCCGACCGCGTCGTTGATGGCCTGCCCGAAGCCGGCCGAGCTGCCGATCGGCTCGAGGCTGATCTGCTCGATCTGGCGCAGGAGCTCGGTCTTGCCCTCGCGGCCGCCGCGCAGCGGCATGCGGATGGTGTACTGATCGCCGACGAGCACGAGGCTGCCCATCGAGCCGTTCTCGAAGTCGACGACGTTGACGAACGACTTCAGGCCTTCTTTGAGGTTCCGCAGCAGGTCGGCGCGCACCACCCCGCTCGACCGGACGGTCGTCTCGACGATGAGGATGAAGTTGATCCGGCGCGTCTTGCTGACACAGTTGAAGTCGTAGTGCACCTTCACGTGGACCTTCTGTCCCTCCTCGACGGTGCGCGGCGACACCTCACGCGTCCCCGCGGGGTCGCACGGGACGAAGGACTGCTGCGGCCCCGCGGGGGACAGCGGCGCGGCGCCCCCGGGCACGGCCGACAGCACCACGAACGCGCACGCCGCGGCCGCGGCGGCCACTCGCGTGCCGATCGAGCACCGAACAAATCGCGTCATGCAGATCACCTCCTCAGGACATCCTCGCTTGGTGACGGCGCATCCCGTCCGCGCGGGCGTCATGAACGTCGACGCGCCGCCCGATCGAAACCCCTCCCACCGCCGGCTCGGCCGCGGAAGACGCGGACAAAAGCGACAAACCCGCGCCAATCAACCCTTCCGGCCGGCGATCTTTGCCAAAAAAAGGATACATCATTGCCCGGCCCGGCGCAATCCGCCGATCGACCTACGGGCTGTCGCACCCCGCCACGCGCGCGATGTCGAGGTAGATGCGCCGGAGGTCCGCGCCGTCGGGGCTGTGGTGGTAGCGGCCGGGCGCGCCGGCCAGGTCGCGGAGCAGCGCCTCGTCGACCACCGGGCCGAGCGCCACGGCATGCAGCGCCACGCCGCCGTCTCGCACCGCCGCGGCCGCGCGGCGTGCCGCGGCCGGATCGCCGGTGAGGCCGTCGGTCAGGACGACGATCACCGGGACGGTCTCAAGGGGCCGGCCGGTCGAGGCGATGAGCCCGCGCGCCAGGTCCAGCCCGCGCTCGAGCCGGCTGCCGTAGCGGACGTGGTGGAACAACCGGCCGAGCGCCAGCTGCAGCGCCAGCCGGTCGCCGGTCAACGGCTGCAACACCTCCGCCCGGCTGCTCACGGTCACGACCGCCGCGCGGTCGGCGGGCAGGTCGAGCGCGTCGACGAACGCGCTCGCGGCATCGAGGGCCAGCTGGAGCTTGACCTCGCCGCCCGCGCCGGCCGCCAGCATGCTCGACGACGTGTCGAGCACCAGCAGCACATCGGCGTGCCGCGTCGAGACGCAATGCGCCTTCAACAGCGCCGGGAGGAAGGCGGCGCCCGGGGGCGATGGCGACGCTGTCGGCGTCGGCGGCGGGTCCGTCGACGTGGGCGTGAGCACCGGCGTCAACGTCGGCGAGGGCGACGGCGTCGGCGTGACCGTGGCGGGCGGCACGCACGCGATCTCCGGCGCCGGGAAGCTGTAAGACCGGGGCGCGCCCCGGTCGAACTGCAGCTCGACGGCCGCGGCGACGTGGGCGGCATGGCGGCCGAGCGTCGCGCACGTGACGCGGTAGGTGATCGTGATCCCCTCGGCCGGCCACACCGCGTAGCGCCACGCCAGGTCGTTGCCCCGCACGCGCGGGGCGGGAATGCCCGAGCCCCAGACATACGCCAGCGCGTCGGGCAGGCTGTCGGTCACCTGCGCCCCGGTCAGGTGGACCACCGTGAGGTCGGTCACGATCTCGCGCATGAGCGACGGGAAGCGGTCGCCGAGCGTCTCGGCGAAGAAGAGGGCCGGCACCGAGGCCATCGCCTCGAGCAGCGTGAAGTCGGCCAGGCCGTTGGCGCCGACCGTGGCGACGAGGATCCCGGCGTCCTTGGCCGCCTGGGCCTCGGCGAGGACGACGTCGTCGGCCTGGTCGGCCGGACCCGCCACCCACACCAGGAGCACGTCGGTCGCGGCGGGCGCGCCGGGCTGGCGGCGGGCCTGCTCGATCATCTGACGCCCGGCGCGCACGCCCATCACGAGGTTGTGGCCCTGGCGAGGAAAGAACCGCCGGCTGGCGTCGAGGACCACGGCCGGGTCACGGGTGAGGCCGGTCAGGATCTCCGCCTGGGCGTGGAAGGCAACGACGCCGATCTCCGAGCGGGTCAAATCGACGAGGTCCGGGAGGCCCGCGACGGCGCGCTTGAGGCCGTCCATGCGCAGCCCGCCCATGTCCACCGAGTTATCGGCGACCACCACGAGCCGCAGCGGCGCCTGCGACCGGGCGCAATCGGCCTGGACGGTGAGGGTGAGGTGCACCGGCGCCCCGAGCGACGCGGTGGCCGGCCCGGCCTGCTTGGCCACGCGCACGGCGCAGCCGTCGTCCCCGGGCTGGGACGGGGCACGCGCCAGCGCGACGACGGGCATCACGGTCAGGAGCATGCCCACCGCCAAGCCGGCCGCCAAGGCTGGCGCCGGCCGGCGCGGACCACCGGACGCGCCGCGGTCGCGGGAGGAGGCGCGGGAGCGAGCGGCGGCGCGCACGAAAGCCGTGGTCGATCGGGCGAAGCGCATGGGCGTCGCCACCAGTATAGGGCGGCGGCGGAGGGGCGTCAACGGCGGTGCCCGGGCCGCGGCGTTCGGGGTCGGGCGATGCCCGGACATGAGAAAGGCGCGTCCCGCTCGACGCGCCTCCCTCTAACCCCTGCCCCTGTAGGGGTCGCCAAATGGCCAAAAGTGCCAGGCCACCGGCTGCCCGGGGGGAGCGACGAAGACAGCGATGGAAACCCCCCTGCCGGCTATCGGCCCGACATTACATTGAGACGCGCATGCCCCGCCGCTGGATACGCCCGACCCGGCGGCGGCCGGCGCGCCAGCCAAGGCTTGAAGCGGTCGGGTGACGATGCTAGCATTGGGCCGCCATGCCGCCGCCGGCGCGTGGCGGTCATCGGCGCGGCCGCGTTGCCGGCGCCCCCTGAGGAGAGGTCGCATAGCCCGGCTTATTGCGCGCGCCTGGAAAGCGCGTTTCCCGCAAGGGATCGCGGGTTCGAATCCCGCCCTCTCCGCCAATCGGCCCGGGTCATTCCCGGGCCGTTCGCTTCCCGGCCGCCGCGCCCGCGGCCATCGCCGGGCCGCTCACCACCCGTCTGCCGCCCCGTCGTCCCGGGTCGGGAGCGTCAGGTGGAACACCGTGCCCCCGCCCGGCCGGGCCTCGAACCACAGGCGCCCGCCGTGGAGGTCGACGACCGCCCGCGCGATGTAGAGCCCCAGCCCCGTGCCGCCGACCTCGCGCCGCCGGGCCTCGCGCCCGCGGAAGAACCGGCTGAAGACATGGTTGCGATCGTCGGCCGCGATGCCGATGCCGCGGTCCGCCACCGTCAGCTCGAGGAATCCCGGCTCCGCGGCGCGCCGCAAGGTCAGGTCGATGCGGGTGCCGTCGGGCGAGTACTTCCGCGCGTTGTCGAGCACGTTCGCCACCACTTGGATGACCCGCTCGGGATCGCAAAGCGCCACCGGCAGCTCGGGCTGGATGTCGGCGGTCAAGGATTGGTCCCGCTCGGCCAGACGCGGGTCGATCTCCTCGATGACGGAACGCACCAGCGCCGTCAGGTCCACCGCCTGCAGGTCGAGATCGAGGCGACCGGATTCGAGCCGCGTGAGGTCGAGGAAGGTATCGGTCAGCCGGAGCAGGCGATGGGTGCTGCTCTGCACCACCTGCAGCGCGCCGGTTTGCGCGTCGCTGAGCGGCCCGTACGCGCCGTCGGCCAGAAGCTCGAGGTAAGCCAGGACCGACGCCAGGGGCGAGCGCAGCTCGTGGGCGGCCACCGACACGAACAGCGTCTTCATCTCGTCCATGCGCCGGGATTCGGCATGCGCGGCGGCGAGCATAAGGTTCTGCCGTGCCAGGTGATCCTTGAGGAGCTGCAGCTCGTTGCGCTGCTGGTACGCCCGCTGCTCGCGGCGCCCGCGGTGGGTGGCGTCCTCGATCACCACGAGGATCGCGCCCGGGCCACGGCGCGCCGTCGGCCAGGGCAGGAGGGTGAGATCGACGTAGTGGCCTTCCCCGTCGCCGCCCGGCGCGGGGGCACGATTGACGAGGCCAAGCTGATAGCGCGGCAGCGCGCCGCGCACGATCTCGGCCACCACGGACTCACAACCGGCGAGCTCGGGGACGACGTCGAGCAGGTGGTCGCCGATGCCGAGAAGGTCGCGGCCCAACAACGCCGCAGCCTGGCCGCCGCTGTCCGACACCGTCATGTCGGGCTCCGCGATGACGTAGCCCACCCCCCGCTCGGCCATGACGGCCTCCGCCACGTCGGAGCGCATCTAGCCCTCGCCCGCGAGGCGGCTCGCCAGATCCCGGAACAAATCCTCGACCGCGTCGCCGCGCCTGGCGCTGGTCGCCTTGATCGGAGCCCCGAGGCGCGCGGCCATGGCGGACGCGGCAGCCGGCAGGGCCGCCGGATCGTCCACCAGGTCGACCTTGTTGGCGGCGATGGCCAGCTCGGCGCCGGGCGTGGCTTGCCGGATCTGCGCGGCGTACTCGGGCAGGCGGTCGAGCGTCTCGGGCCGCGTGAGGTCGAACACCAGGAGCGCCCCCGCCGCACCGCGCAAGTAGCTCGCGCGCATGGCGTCGAACTCCTCGCTGCCCGCCAGGTCCCACAGCATGATCGCCACCTCGATCACCCGGTCGGGACGGGCCACCATCACGGCCTTCCGGCTGACCTTGACGCCGATGGTGCTGATGTACGTGTCGTCGAACCGATCGTACACAAACCGTCGTACAAGGCTCGTCTTCCCGACGGCGAAGTCACCGAGCAGGCACACCTTCCGGCCGAGCGTTGGGGGCGTCATCATGATCATGGGGCACCTATCCGTTGTCGGGCGCTGCCGCTGTCGGGGCGGCCGACCCGGAACGCGTGGCGCGCTGGATCCACGGGCCGTCGGCCATCCATCCGGTGACCGCCGCGCCATCGCCCACCACGGCCTGGACGCGCAGCCAATCACCTTCCTCTGCCAGGACCCAGACGCTCGCGCCGCGCTGGGCGACGCCGAGGGCCGCGTCGGCGGTCGACGGCCCCTGGCGGACCCACGCGTTGCCGGCCATCACGCCCTCGGACGGCGCCGGGGTGGCGTTCGCCGCGAAGGTGGGCCAGGCGGTGGGCGAGGCCGCCACGGCCACGGTTGGCACGGCGGCGGGCAGGCCCGACACGGCCGGCGGGCGCCAGGCACGCCAGAGCCAGCCGAGCACCAGCACCCCGCCGACAGCGACGGCGACGCCGGCGGCGGCGAGCCCGGCCAGCGCGAGCTTCTGCGCCCGGCCCAACGGCCGGGGCTGGCCGATGGTCAGCATCTCGCCGAGGAGCGGTCCCGCGGGCGCCAGGACCGCGGCATCGCCGGCATAGTCCTGCAGCGAGGCGTGGAACCGCCGCTCGACCTGCGCCAGGCGCTCGCGCATGGCGGATCGGAACGCGGGCGGCTCGATGCCGTCCACGATCACCGCGAGGCTGGCGAGCCGCCCGCTCTCGATCAGGATGCGCTGGTGGCCGTGCTGGATCTCCTCGAGCTCGTCGCCGGCGCGCCCGGGCAACGTCGTGGCGGCGAAGTCGCGGATCGCGGTGAGCATGCCGCTGATCACGTCGGCATCGTCGCCGACGCCGGTCGGGGCATGGGGCCGGCGGGCCACATGGTGCAGGAGGAGGCCGGTCGCGCGGTGGATCAACAGGACGTCCCGGACCTCGAACGGCAGCAAGGCGCGCAGCGCGGCCTCGTCTCCAGGCGACCCGCCCAGCCTGGCTCGGATGCGCCACGCGATCAGGCGGGGGTTGAGGCCACCGCGCATCCGGGCATCGACCTGCCGGGCCAGGTCGCGCATGGCCTCGGCGACGGCGCGCCCGATGAGGGCGCCGATGATGGGGTAGAGCGCCTCGACCATCTCGTCGCGCGCTTCCCGGATCTGGCGGCTGATCGCCGCCTGCATCAAGGGCGCGATGGCCTCCATCAGGGCGGCGTCGTCGCCGAGGCGCGATTCGATGGTGTCGACGCGCGTGGCCAGATCCGAGACCACGCCGCGGTCGGGGCCGACGAGGATCTCCCGCAGGCTTTCGATGGCCGGATCTCCCGCCGCGTGGCGCCGGGCGGCGGTCGCCGCGGTTGGGCCGGCGCCGGGTGGGTGGAGCGCGGCTTCGGGCGATGCGCCGGGCCCGCCCGATCCGGCGCCGTCGATCACCGCGCCGCGGCCTTGTCGGCGGGCTGCGCCTGCATGAGCTGGGTCAGGCCCGCCAGAACGCCCTGCGTCCCGCCGCCCTGCTTGAGCTGGGTGCCGAGCTCGATCAGGAGATCGCCGAGGTTGAGGCGGTCGACCTTCTCGGCGGTCAGCTTCTCGACGGCCTGCCGGAGCTCGGACCGCAGCCGCTCGTCGTCCTCGCGGGTCTCGGCGCGCAGGGCCTGCACGCGCCGGGTGGTGTCGGCCTCGAGGTCGGCGTGCGCGGTCCGCTGGCGCTCCATCTGTTGCCGCAGGCGCTCGACGTCGGCCAGCAGGTTCTGGAAGCGCTGGTCGTAGTCGCGCATCTGCGGCCCGAAGATGATGTCGCGCATCCGTTCGACGTCCGGATCGGCGCCGGGTGCCGCCGGGTCGCTGCCTCGTGCTGCCATGTCCCCCCCTTGGGTGTCGATCGTCGTGGTCTCGGCGTGGCGGTGGTGCGCGCCGATGGGCGCGAGACCCCGACGGTGCCACGGATGTCATGGGCGCGGTTGGCCGCTCGCCCCGCATGGCGGCGGCGAGCCTATTGTACACCAGCTTGGCCGGTCCGCTCGGGCACCCCATAATACCCGGCGTGGTCCCTCCGCTCGCCGTCGAACCCCCCGTCGCCCCACCTTCGCCGCCCGGCGCCGAGGACGGGAGGGCCGCCGCCGGCGTCGCGCTCGCGGCGGGCGACCCGCTCGGGTTGTACGTCCACATCCCGTTCTGCGCCCAGAAGTGCCCGTACTGCGACTTCAACACGTACGCCGACCTCGACGACCTCTTCGACGCGTACGTCGCGGCCGTGTGCCGCGAGATCGACGCCTGGGGGCCGCGGCTGGCAGGCCGTACGATCGGCACGGTCTTCGTCGGCGGTGGCACACCAACCGTGCTCGGCCTCGACCAGCTCGCGCGGATCCTCGGCGCGGCGCGCCGGTCGTTCACCATCGCGGCAGACGCCGAGATCACCTCGGAGGCCAACCCGGGCACGGTCGACCGCGACCGATTCCGTGGGCTGAGGGACCTCGGCGTCAACCGGCTCAGCATGGGCGTCCAGAGCTTCCAGCCGGACGAGCTGCGGTTCCTCGGGCGGATCCACGACGTGGCCGACGTCCACCGCGCGTACGACGCGGCCCGGGCGGCGGGGTTCGCGAACATCAACCTGGACTTCATGTTCGGGCTACCCGGGCAGTCGCCGCCGGCGTGGTCCGCCACGCTTCACGCGGCGCTGGACCTGGCGCCGGAGCACCTCAGCCTCTACAGCCTCATCGTCGAGCCCAACACCCCGCTGCACCAGTGGGTGCAGACCGGAAGGGTGGCGGCGCCCGACGACGACGCGGCGGCGACCCTCTACGAGCAGGCGCTGGCGATCCTGGGCGCGGCGGGTTACCGGCACTACGAGGTGTCGAACTGGGCGCGGGAGGGTCGCGCGCCGGCCGCAGACGGCGGGGCGCGCGCGGCCGAGGTTCCGACAGCCACCGCGGCGACGGTCGGCGGCATGCCGGCGTTCGCCTGCCGGCACAACCTCGTCTACTGGCGCAACCAGGCGTACCTCGGCGTCGGCCCCGGCGCCCACAGCCACCTGCGCCTGGCGGGCCCCGCGGGCCCGACCGACCGCCGCTGGGGCAACCTGCGCCCGGTGCCGGGCTACATCCGCCGCGTGGCGAGCGGGGCGCCGCTCGAGGCGTTCGGCGAGGACATCGACGCGGCGACGGCGATGGGCGAGACGATGATGCTCGGCCTGCGCCTGGTCGAGGAGGGCGTCGCGTTCGACCGCTTCGCGGCGCTGCACGGCGCGGACCTCGGCACGGTGTTCGCCGAGCCGCTCGGCGACCTCGAAGCGTGGGGGCTGATCGACCGCGACGCGCGCCGCGTCCGGTTGACGGCGCGCGGGCTCATGGTCGGCAACCAGGTGTTCGAGCGGTTCATGCCGTAGCGGCCGCCCGTGGTCAGTCGAGCAGCGACCGACTGCGGTCGACCTCGCGGCGGACGAGGTCGACCATGCGGCCGAGGTGGTCGCGGTCGACGAGGACGACGGGGTACCGGGCACGCGCCGCCTGCGCCACGGCCGCGGGGGTGAAGTACGATTGCGTGACCACGGCCGCGACACGGCAGCCGTAGTAATCGCAGCCCGCCAGCACCTGCTGCACGGCGGCGTTGCCGACATGGCCTTCGTAGCGCTTGGTCTGCACGCCGACGGGCACGCCCTGCACCAGCGCGATGACGTCGACCCCGAAATCCCCGCGGTCGCGGATGTTGCGGCAGCGATGCCCGTCGGCCTGGAACATCGCGATGGCCCAGCGCTCGAACGCGAAGCCGTCCATGGCGTCGATGCCGGCCAGGCCGACGCGCGGACGGCCGCGCTTGATCCGCTCGAGGTAGAGCACCAGCCAGCCGAGGAAGAACGCGAGCGTCCACAGGAACGCCAGCCCCACGGCGCGCCGCTGGCCGGGCCAGGTCCACGCGGCCGCGGTCGCCGCGATCGTCAGCGCGAGCCACGGGACGGGCGACACGAGGCCGGCCTCGACGAGGTGCTTGAGGCGCACGAACATGCGTGCGATTGTAACGATGGGGGCGGGGGCGTTCAAGTCATCGCGTTGTCATCGCGGACGCGTCGTGCCGTCAGCCTGCCGGCGACGGCGGCCCAGCGGCCCCGTCGCTTGACCACCCTTCCAATCCCGGGCTCGACCACGGTCGATTCCCGTGAGGGCGCCGGCGATCCCGGCCAGGACTTGGGTGGCGACGCGCCGGCGGCACCCAAGCGGCACCCACCCGGCGGGGGGCCCCGCCCCCGCGGCGGGGCCCCCCCCCGCGCCGGGGCCCAGCCCCCGGCGGTAATAGGCCCCAGGTTGCC
>CAYQBA010000007.1:31284-49706 GCA_964415605.1 uncultured Anaerolineales bacterium
GGGGGGCCCCCGCGCCTGGCACCACAAACCGCCCCCCCCGGGGGGGCCCCCGCCCCGGGGTGGGGGGGCCCCCGCCCGGAGCCGTCTCCCTGCCCCGGTCTATAATAGCCGCATGTTTCCGACGCGCTCCCGACGATCCCCCCATGGCCAGCCACCCGCTCACCGCGGCTGGGCGCGTGTCGCCGGCGCCGCGCTCCTCGGCACCGGGATCCTCGCCGCGCTCGCTGTCCGCTCGCTCGTCGCCGACCTGCCCGGCCCCGACGCCCTGGTCACCCGCCGCTCGCCCGACGCCACCAAGATCTACGACCGGCACGGCGAGCTGCTCTTCGAGGTCCTCGACCCCCGCGCCGGGCGGCGGACGCGCGTGCGGTTGGCCGACCTGCCCGCCCACGTCGTCGGCGCCGTCGTGGCGGTCGAGGACGCCGGGTACTACCGCCATCCCGGCGTCGACGCGCGCGGCGTGGCCCGCGCGGCGTGGCAGCTGTTGCGCCACCGCCGGATCGTGTCCGGCGGCAGCACGATCACCCAGCAGCTCGCGCGCGAGCTGCTGATGGATCCGACCGAGCGGTCCGAGCGGTCGGTAAGGCGCAAGCTGCGCGAGATGATCCTGGCGGTGCGGCTGACGCACGCGTACGGCAAGGACGAGATCCTGGCCATGTACCTCAACGAGGTGTACTTCGGGCAGCTGGCGTACGGCATCGAGGCCGCCGCCCGGACCTACTTCGGCAAGCCGGCGCGCGAGCTCGACCTGGCCGAGGCGGCGCTCCTGGCCGGCCTCATCCAATCGCCCGCCGCCTACAACCCGCTCGTCGACGTCGACGCGGCGCGCGCACGGCAGCGGGTCGTCCTCGACCTCATGGTCCGGCACGGCCGTGCCGGGCGCGACGCCGCCGACCTCGCGGCGGCGGAGCCGCTGCGCTTCACCGGCGACGGCGCGCCGCTCGTGGCCCCCCACTTCGTTACGTGGGTCCGCGAGCAGCTCGAGGCCCGCTACGGCTCCGAGGCCGTCCACCAGGGCGGCCTGCATGTCGTCACCTCGCTCGACCTCGACCTCCAGCGGCGCGCCGAGGCCGTCGTCGCCACCCGGATGGCGGAGCTGCGGCGGCCGGCGCCCGGCAAGCCCGATCACCACGCCACGAGCGCGGCGGTGGTCGCGCTCGATCCGGCCACCGGCCAGGTGCACGCGATGGTCGGCAGCGCCGACTACGCCGACGCCGCCATCGACGGTGCCGTCAACGTGGCGCTGGCGCGTCGCCAGCCCGGGTCGTCGATCAAGCCGATCACGTACGCGGCCGCGTTCGCCGCCGCGCCGCGCGCCGTGGCGGACGGGTCCGACCCGCTGCCGTTCACCCCCGCCACCGTCCTCTCCGACGTGCCAACCGCCTTCCTCACCCGCGAGGGCGAGCCCTATCAGCCGATGAACTACGACCGCATGTGGCACGGGCCGATCAGCCTGCGCCGGGCGCTGGCCACGTCGTCGAACATGGTCGCCGTCAAGGTCCTCGACGCCGTCGGGCTCGACGCCACGATCGACACGGCGGAGGCGCTGGGCATCACGACGCTCGGCGACCGCGATCGCTACGGCCTGGCCCTGACCCTCGGCGGCGGCGAGGTCCGGCTCACCGAGCTGACGGCGGCCTTCGCCGGCCTGGCCAACGGCGGCCGCCGCGTGACGCCAAACCCCGTCCTCGCCGTGCTCGACGCCGATGGGTTCCGGCGGGCGCTGGCGGACGACGGCGCCGGGCTGGCCGCGCTGGGGGGCGTCCGCACCGTGGCCGAGGCGCCGGGCATCGACCCGCGCGTCGCCTGGCTGGTGACCGACATCCTCGCCGACGACCAGGCGCGGCTCCCGGCGTTTGGCGAGGGCAGCGTGCTGGCGATCGGCCGGCCGGCGGCCGCCAAGACGGGGACGACGACCGACTTCCGCGACAACTGGACGGTCGGCTACACGCCCGACCTGGCCGTCGGCGTTTGGGTCGGCAATGCCGACAACAGCCCGATGGCCTACATCAGCGGCATCACGGGCGCCGGGCCGATCTGGCACGACGTCATGCAGGCCGCCCACCGCGGCCGGCCCGCCCGACCGTTCGCCCGGCCCGACGGCCTCACGCGCGTCGAGGTGTGCACGACCAGCGGCCGACTGCCGACCGCCGCCTGCCAGCGCCGCGCACCCGAGTGGTTCGTCGCCGGCACCGCGCCGCGCGCGTTCGACACGACCTACCGCGCTGTCGCCGTCGACGCCGCCACCGGGCTGGCCTGGGCCGACGGCTGCGCCGGCCCGCGGGTCGAGCGCGTCTTCCGCCGACTGCCGCCCGATGCCCAGGATTGGGGCCGCCAGCACGGCATCCGCCCGCCGCCCGAGACGACGTGCCTGGGGCAGGCGGTCGCCCCGGATCCCGCCGGTCTCGGCGTGGCTGGGATCGGCCCGGCAGACGACGCCACGATGGCCGATGTCGACGCCGCGGCAAGCGCGGCGGCCGGCGCCGGCGTCGCGGCCGCCGCGACGGGCCATGCCGGGGACGACGAGCCGGCCGCCGGCCGGCCCGCCCTCGTCATCACCCGCCCGGCACCCCACAGCACCTTCGCCCTCACGCCGCAGCTGCCGGAGCACTTCCAGCGGATCGAGATCGCCGCCCGCATCAACCGCGACGTGCGCTTCAGCCACGTCCGGCTCGTGGTCGACGGCCAGACGGTGGCGACCGTGCGCCGCCCGCCCTACCGCACGGTGTGGCCGCTGGCGGCCGGATCGCACACCGTCGAGGCCGTGGGCCTGGCGGCCGACGGGCGCGAGACCCGCAGCCCCGCGGTGCGGTTCAGCGTCCAGCCCGCGTCCGTGGCCCGCGCGGAGGCCCCATGATTTCAGCGCGCGCTCGACCGCGCCGGCACCGCACATCCGCGTCCGGGGTCGACGGCGACGTCGCCGTCAACCTCGACGGCGCCGTCGACCCCGCCGCCCGCGACCGTCGAACCATCCCCGACCCGCCCGTCCGCCACCGGCCATCCCGAGGAGAAGACCCCATGTGCACCCACACCCCGATCGGCCCCCGCCGCCGCCCCGGCCGCCCGTTCCGCGGCCTCGCTCTGGCCGCGGCCATCGCGGCGATCCTCACGCCCCTCGCGGCCTGCGGCCCAAAGGACCGCGTCAACGAGTCGGCGCTCCCGGTCGACGGCGACGGGGTGACGATCGCCAGCCGGCCCGAGCTGCCCGCGCGCGGCGCGGGCCTGGCGTCGCTGGCCGTGTTCCCGCAGGTCGACACGCCGCTGGCCGTGGCGCAGACCCAGCCCAAGGACGGGGCCGACGGCGTCGCGGTCGGCGCGGGCGAGGCGCGCGTCGTCGTGCAGTTCAACCACCCGGTCGTCCCGCTCGTGTCGGTCGACGACCAGGCCGGCTTGCCGGCGGCCGCGACCGTCTCGCCCCGTATCGCCGGCAAGGGGGAGTGGCTCAACACCTCGACCTGGATCCTGACGCCCGACGGCGACCTGCCGCCGGCCACGCGGTTCACCGTCGACGTCGACCCGGACCTGACCGACATCCTGGGGGGCAAGCTCGCGCGACCGGTGCGCTTCAGCTTCGTCACCGCCGCGCCGGCGGTGGTGACGACGTACCCCGAGGAGAACAGCGTCGAGGCCGGCGCCACGCAGCCCATCACCGTCACGTTCAGCCAGGCCATGGACCACGCGTCGGCCGAGGCCGCCTTCCGCGTCCACCCGTCGGGCGCGCCCGCGGAGACCGTGCCGGGCACGTTCCGGTGGTCCGGCAACGCCATGGGGTTCCTGCCGGGGCGCGACCTCGCCCGCGACACGTCGCACACCGCCACGGTCGCCGCCGGCGCGCGCGCGGCGACCGGCGAGGCCGGGCTGGCGGCCGACTACGCGTGGCGCTTCAAGACCGCACCGCTGCCCAGGCTGATGTCGACGACGCCCGCCGACGGGGCCCGCCAGTCCACCCGCCTCCGCCACGAGGCGCTGCGGCTCACCTTCAACACCCCGATGCGCTCCGACGGCGTCACGGTCACCGTGCAGCCGACCATCACCCACCTGTCGGCGTACGCATCCGACGGCCGCGATGCCTACGTCGGCGGCGGCTGGCTGGCCTCCACCGCCTACACCGTGACCGTGAAGGCCGCGTCGACGTCGCGCTTCGGCGACACGCTCGGCGAGGACAGCGTGATCCGCTTCACCACGGCCCAGATCGAGCCGACGCTGTGGCTGAAGACCACGGGGCGGTTCAGCGTGTACGACGCGGCCCACCCGCCGCTGGCGTACATCGACACGATCAACGTCGACAGCGCCGAGGTCGCGCTGGCCCGCGTCAAGCGCAACGACTTCCTGCGGATGACGACGACCAGCAATCGCTGGCAAGCGTGGGACTCCTACCGCCCCACAGAAGGCGACCTCGTCCGCCGGTGGACCGCGGACACGAAGGCGCCGCTCGACACGCCGCGCCGCATCTCGGTCACGCTCGGGTCGGCGGTGGGCGGGGCCATCGAGCCCGGGCTTTACCACGTCGCCGTCGAGGCCGACCGCGCCCAGGCCAACCGCGAGAACCGGATGGTCTTCCTTGCCACCGACGTCAACCTGACCCTCAAGCACAGCTGGGACGAGATCCTGGTCTGGGCGACCGACCTGCGCACCGGCCAGCCGGTCGCCGACCTGCCGATCGACCTCTACGACCAGGACACCGAGCCGCTGGCCAGCGGCCGGACCGACCGCGACGGGATCTACCGCGCCAAGGCGGCCGAAAAGGACAGCGACAGCGCGCTCGTCGCGCTCAGCGAGGCCGCGGACGGCCGGATCGTCGCCGCCACCAGCGCCGAATGGACCGACGGCATCGACCCGTGGGCGTTCAACCTGCCGTACAGCGGCTACCGCCAGGCCCACTACGCCGCGCTGTACACCGACCGGCCGATCTACCGCACCGGCCAGACGGTGTACTACCGCGGGGTCCTGCGCACCGACGACGACGCGACCTACGCCCTGCCCGACGTCGACGCCGTCTACGTCACGGTGCGCGACCCGAACTACGAGGACGTGCTCAAGACCACGCTGCCGGTCAGCGACTTCGGGACGGTGGCCGGCGAGATCCCGCTGGCGCCCGCCGCGCGGCTCGGCGGCTACACCATCGACCTGGCGGTGCGCCGGACGGACGACCCCACCGAGTACGACTCGGTGGCCAGCGTCGGCTTCACCGTGGCGGCCTACCGCAAGCCCGAGTTCCAGGTGGCGGTGACAACCGACAAGCCCGAGTACGCCAACGGCGAGACCGTGAAGGTCACCGCCGACGCCACGTATTTCTTCGGCGGGCCCGTGGCGGAGGCCACCGTGCAGTGGCGGCTCCTGACCGACGACTACTTCTTCCGGCCGCCCGACGTCGAGGGCTGGTGGGACTGGATCGACTACGACCTGACCGAGCAGCGCTACTACGACGCCCAGGGCGAGGTCGTGCGCGAGGGCGAGGGCACGCTCGACGCCGACGGCAAGCTGACGTTCGAGATCCCCGCCGACCTCGGCGAGGCGCCGCTCAGCCAGGTCTTCACCATCGACGTCGAGATCACCGACATCAACCACCAGGCCGTCGCCGGGCGCGCCAGCGCGGTGGTCCACAAGGGCGGCGTCTACGTCGGGCTGCAGCCCCAGCGCTACGTCAGCCGGCGCGGCGAGCCGGCGGCGTTCGACGTCCTGACCCTCGACCCGCAGGGCAAGCCCGTGGCGGAGCAGCCCGTCGACCTGGCGTTCCAGCAGCGGACGTGGTACAGCGTCAAGGAGAAGCGCGAGAACGGCGAGTTCTACTGGACGAGCGCCTACACCGACACGCTGGTCAGCGAGGCGACGGTGACCACGGACGCCAAGGGGGCCGCGACGGCCTCGTTCACCCCCCCGGAAGGCGGCGTGCACCGCCTCGTCGCCGTCGCGCGCGACGCCGCCGGCAACGAGGTCCGGAGCGCGACCTACGCCTGGATCACGAGCGGCCGCTTCGTCAACTGGCGGCAGGAGAACAACGACCGCGTCGAGCTCGTGGCCGACAAGAAGCAGTACGCGGTCGGCGACGTCGCCAGGATCCTCGTGCCCGCCCCGTTCGCCGGCGCCGAGGCGCTCGTGACCGTCGAGCGCGGCAAGCTCCGCGACGTGCGCCGCATGAGCCTGCCCGGCAACAGCGAGACCATCGAGATCCCGATCCGCCCGGACTACACCCCCAACGTCTACGTGTCGGTGGTGCTCGTCAAGGGCATCGGCCCCGACAGCCCGTTGCCGCAGCTCAAGCTCGGCTACACCAACCTCCAGGTGTCGACCGCGACCAAGGTCCTCGACATCGCCGTCCGGCCCGACAAGGACACGCCCTACCGCCCGCGCGAGACCGTGCGGTACGCCATCGACGTCACCGACCACGCCGGCAAGCCCGTCCAGGCCGAGCTTTCGGCGGCGCTGGTCGACAAGGCGATCCTGTCGCTCCTGCCCGACCCGTCGACGTCGCTCGTCGACGCGTTCTACGGCCAGCGGATGCTCGGCGTCGGCACCGGCGCGTCGTTGACCGAGCTCGCCGACCGGCTCAACCAGGAGCTCGCGGCCGAGAAGAAGGGCGGCGGCGGCGGGCTGGCGGAAGGCGAGGGGACCGTGCGGCGGCTGTTCCGCGACACGGCCTACTGGAGCCCGGCGGTCGTCACCGGGCCGGACGGCAAGGCGTCGCTCGAGGTCGAGCTGCCCGACAACCTGACGACCTGGAACCTCAACCTGCGCGGCGTCACCGGTGCCGACACGCTGGTGGGCACGGGGGTCAACGAGATCCTGAGCACCCGCCCCGTCCTGGTCCGCCCGGTCCTCCCGCGCTTCTTCGTCGTCGGCGACACCGCGCAGATCGAGACCGTGGTGAACAACAACAGCGGCGCCGCGGTGGACGTCACGGTCTCGCTCGCGACCACCGGCCTGAAGGTCGCCGCTCCCGCGCCGCAGGATCTGTCGATCCCCGACGGCGGCAAGGCCAAGGTCGTCTGGCAGGTCGAGGTGCCCGCCGCGGGCCTCAACCCGCCGACCGCGCCCGACGCGTTCGGGTCGGTGACCGTGCAGATGGGCGCCACGGGCGGCGGCCACACCGACAGCGCCGAGCTGCAGATCCCGGTCTACCAGTTCAGCGAGCCGCAGGTGGTGGCCACAGCCGGCGAGGTCGGCGCGGGCGAGACCCGCGTGACCGAGCGGATCCAGCTCCCCGAGCGGGTCGACACGTCGCAGGGCAAGCTGTCGGTCCAGCTCGCGCCGTCGCTGGCCGCGGCCAGCATCGCCACGCTCGAGTGGCTGGAGCCGTACCCGGACGAGTGCCCCGCCAGCGCGATCAACCGCCTGGTGCCGAACGTCGCCACGCTCCTCGCGCTGCAGAAGCTCGACGCGGCGGGCGCGCGGCGGGCGGCACTCAAGACGGCGCTCGACGCCGACGTGCCGGCCACGCTCCAGAAGCTCTACGCCTGGCAGAACAACGACGGCGGCTGGGCGTGGTGCGGGAACGACGTCAGCAACGCGTGGATCACGGCCTACGCGCTGCTGGGGCTGCAGCTCGCGCGCGAGGCGGGCTTCGCGGTGGGCGACGAGACGCGCGCCCGGGCCGGGGACTTCCTGCAGCAGGACCTCAACCGGGCCGTCGACGTCGAGGAGGGCTGGGACCTCGACCAGCGCACCTTCGTCGTGTGGGTGCTGGCGCGCCAGGACGACGTGCCGGCCAGCCGCGCGGTGACGCTGTACGAGCGCCGGGCGGGGCTCAAGCTCTATGCCCGCGCGCTCCTGGCGCTGGCGCTGGCCGAGATCGACGCGGCCGGGCAGAAGCAGCGCATCGACACGCTCGTGGCGGACCTCGGCGGCAAGGCCGTCGTCAGCGCGACGGGCACCGCCTGGGAGGAGGATGCGCCGAGCTACCGCGACATGAGCACCGACCTGCGGACGTCAGCGATCATCGTCATGGCGCTCAGCCAGATCGACCCGGCCAACCCCAACCTCGTCAACGGCGTGCGCTGGCTGATGGCCCAGCGCACCGAGGACCACTGGCCGACACGGCAGGAGGACGCCTGGGCCGTCCTGGCGTTGACGGCATACATGCAGGCCACCGGCGAGCTCGAGGGCCAGTACACCTACCACGTCGAGCTGAACGCCGCCGAGCTGGGCAAGGGCGAGGTGGACGCCGGCAACATCGACGAGCCGGTCAAGCTCGAGGCGCCGGTGGCGGACCTGACGGTGGGCGGCGCCAACGACCTCGTCCTCCGGCGCGACGGCCGGGGCGTGCTCTACTACGCCACCCACCTGCGGCTGTGGCAGCCCGTCGACGCGCTCGAGCCGCTCGCGCGCGGGATCATCCTCGGCCGGCAGTACTTCGCGGTAGATCGCAAGACGTTCAAGGCGACCGGCGCGGCCGTCGACACGGCCAGGATCGGCGACGTCGTCCAGGTGAAGCTGACGCTGATCGCCGAGAACCCGCTGCATTACGTCAAGGTCGAGGATCCGATCCCGGCCGGCTTCGAGATCGTCGACACGTCGCTGCAGACCACGAGCGCGGCGGCCACCGGCCCGCAGATGGAGGAGGTGGCCGAGGACGGGGAGGCGGTGGAAGACCGGCCGTGGTGGGCACGGTGGTGGTGGTCGTACTGGGTCGACAGCCAGCTGCTCGACCACAAGGCGGTGCTCCGCGCGTCACGTCTCGACCCCGGCACCTACGAGTACACCTACCTCCTGCGCGCCAGCACCGCCGGCAACTACCACGCCATCCCGGCAATGGCCGAGCAAGAGAACTTCCCGGAGGTCTTCGGCCGCAGCGCGGGCGGGGTGTTCACGATCACGGGGGAGTGACGGGCACGCCGACAGGTGGTGCGCCAGCACGGCGCGGG
Organism: uncultured Anaerolineales bacterium; assembly: GCA_964415605.1. Classification (GTDB taxonomy): domain Bacteria; phylum Chloroflexota; class Anaerolineae; order Epilineales; family Epilineaceae; genus UCB3. The sequence continues at coordinate 40,146 of CAYQBA010000007.1, forward strand.
CTGTCCAGGATTAACGCAGCGCCACTAGGCGGCGGGTGGGAGCATCCCCTCCGCCGCCTCGCGACGTCATGCCTGGGGGCCGACGGCGTTCGCGCGTGCCGGCCAGCACGCGTCAAAACGGATAGCCGCGCAGTCCCTGCACGCCCTTGAGGGCCGAGATCTCGCCGGTGTGCGCGAAGTTGTTGCCCAGCAGCATCCCGGTCAGCACGTAACCCATCTTCACGGTCCCGATGCCCATCGCGCTGAGGTCGACGTCGCGGTCGAGGTCCGCCGGCTGGAGGCTCGCAAGGAACGCGTCGGTGTTGGCGTACACCGCCTGCGCGTACTCGGCCAGGTCTGCCGGCAGGCAGCGAAAGGCGCGGGCCGCCTCGGTGGTCTGCTGCATCACCATCGGCAGGCCGAGGCGCTGACCCCAGCCGTCCGATACCCAGAGCGGCGGCTGCCCCTGGAGCATGTTGATCATCCCGTCCTCGGCCTGCAGGATGTGGGCGGCCAGCTCGCCGATGGGATGGGCGGTGCCCGACGGGACGAAGTTGGCCTGCGCCTCGGTGAGGCCGTCGACGGTGCCTTGATACCACTGGTGGGAGGCATGAAGGGCGGTCTTGAGCAAGGCGATCGAATCCACGGTGCGCTCCTCGGTCGATGTCGGGGGATGGGGTCGGGCCGGCGCCCGGCGGCGGCACAGGATAGCGAGCGGTCCGACGAGGGTCAACTGGCGCCGGCGGCGTCGGGCTCGCGGCGCCGGACGCCGGCCGGATCGCCCCGGCCGCTCGACGCGATCGACGCGTCGATCCCCGTCGCCCGGCCAAGCCCGTGAAAGCCGAGGGCTGATCGATGCATCCTTGGGGCGGAGGACGAAGCATGCACCACGATGCGAACCTGAGGCCGGGCGGCAGGCGATCGATCGACCGAAGCAGCGAGCGCCGACGCGTCGCGTGGTGCGCGCGGTGCGGTGCCACCCGGATGGCCGTCGCGCTCGCCCTCGCCGTCTGGGGCGCCGGAGTTCCCGCCCTCACGCCGTCGAGCCACGGCCAGGCCGTGCCGGACACGCCCGATCGGGCAGCATCGCCCTCGACCGCATTCGCCGTTCACCTGCCCCTGACCTTCAACGGCGGCGTGTTCGGGACGGTCGGCCCCGTTCGCCCCAGCCTAGGACGCGGCCTCTACTTCACGCCGTTCTCCCTCACCCTGTCCTCGAGCACCCCCGGCGCCGAGATCCGCTACACGCTCGACGGCAGCCAACCGACCGAGACGCACGGCGAGCGCTACACCGGCGCGATCCCGATCGCCCGCACCACGACGCTCCGCGCGGCGGCCTTCGCCGCCGGCTATGCCGCCAGCCGCGTCGAGACCCATACGTACCTGTTCCCCGGCGACGTCGCCGGCCAGTCGACGGAGCTGGCCCTGGCCGATGGGCTCCCGCTCACGTGGGGCCTCGTCCCGGATGGCCGCTGGGCCGGGCAGGCCGTGCCGGCGGACTACGGCGTCCGCCCGCCGATCATCGAGCGGTACGGCGCCGACCTGGCCGCGGCGCTGCGGGCGCTGCCGAGCGTCAGCCTCGTCATGGATCGCGCCGACCTTTTCGACCCCGCGACCGGCATCTACAGCAACCCGACCCAGCAGGGCGATGCGTGGGAGCGGCCCGTCTCGGTGGAGTGGATCCGGGGCGACGGCGTCCCCAACCTCCAGATCGACGCCGGCGTGCGCATCGCCGGCGGCTACAGCCGGCGGCCCGAGGCGACGCCCAAGCACTCGCTGGCGCTGCGCTTTCGCGCGCGGTACGGCGCCTCGCGCCTGCGGTACCCGGTGTTCGCGGACTCGGCCGTCCAGTCGTTCGACACGTTGCGGCTGCGCGCCGGGCAGGCGGACCACTTCAACTTCTCGGCCCACAAGGCCCAGTACCTCCACGACCAATGGGGGCGCGCGACCCAGGCCGACATGGGCTGGCCGACCGCCCACGGCACGTACGTGCACGTCTACCTCAACGGGCTGTACTGGGGCATCTACAACCTCGCCGAGGAGCCGACCGCGGCGTTCGCCGCCGACCACATGGGCGGCGACGAGGCCGACTGGGACGTCGTCCGCGACGGGGATCTCGTCGACGGCCGGTGGTCGGTGGCGGTCGAGGACGGCAGCGCCGACGCCTTCAACCAGATGCTGGAGGTGGCCCGGCAGGCCCCATCACCGGATCCGCGCGACAGCGCCCGCTACGAGGGGCTGACGGGGTGGCTCGATCTGCCGCAGTTCATCGACTACCACTTGATCCAGATCCACGCCGCCAACTGGGACTGGCCCAACAAGAACTGGCGGGCCGCGCGCAACCGCGACCTGGCGGGCGGGTTCCAGTTCTTCGTCTGGGACATGGAGCACACGACCGCCCTGCGCGACGACCCGGATGACAGGCTGTGCGTCTCGCCCCGCGACCCGCGCACCGGTGCGTGCGGGTACAACGCCGACACGCTGGGCGTACAGGATCTCCACGGGTGGCTCAAGCAGTTCCCCGACTACCGGATCGCGTTTGCGGATCGGGTGCAGCGGCACTTCTTCACCCCGGCCGTGGCCTCCATCGACGCGCGCAACGCCGGCGCCCTCACGCCTGCCGCGACGATCCGCCGCTACGAGCGCCTGGCCGCGGCCCTGGAGCCCGCCATCGTCGCCGAGTCGGCGCGCTGGTCGACGGCCGACCCCACCGCGCGGCATGCGCTCGACTTTCCCAAGGTCTGGGAGCGCTACCACAAGCGCTGGCCGTACGGCCCCCAGACGCCCGACCACTGGCGGCTGGAACGCGATCGCGTGTTGACCCGCCACTTCCCCGACCGCACGGCGATCGTGCTCCAGCAGCTATGCGATCAAGGGCTGTACCCTTCGGTCGCGCCGCCGGCCATGGCGGTCGCCGGCGATCCCCTGACGCCGCAATCGCTGACGTTGACGCCGTCCACCACGGGGTGCGCGAGCGCCGCGGTCGGCAGCGTCGTGTACTACACGCTCGACGGCAGCGATCCCCGGGCGCCGTGGTCCGGCGACGGGGTCGCCATCTGGTCGGGCCAGCCCAGCCTGGCGGCGGCCGCCTATCGCGGCCCCGTGAAGCTGCCCAGCTACGCGCACGTGCGCGCCCGCGCCGCGCTGCAGGTCGATGGGCAGTGGTGGTGGAGCGCGCAGGTCGAAGCCCGGCTCGGGCACCCCCGGCTCGCCGTGTCGGAGATCATGTACCACCCCGACGCCGCGGGGGTCGAGTTCCTCGAGATCCACAACCGCGAGCCGGCCGCCGTCGACATCTCGGGGCTGCGCGTCTCCGGGGCCGTGCGGTTCACCGTTCCCGAGGGCACCCAGGTGGCACCCGACGGGCATGTCGTGATCGCGGCGGACGCCGCCGCCTTCCGCGCGCGCTACCCCGACACGCCGCTCGTCGGCGTGTTCGAGGGCCGGCTCGACAACGCCGGCGAGACGATCGTCGTCACCGACGCCGAGGGGATCCGCCTGGCCGAGGTGGCCTACCGTGGCGACGGGCTCTGGCCGCGCGCGCCCGACGGCTGGGGCTGGTCGCTCGTCCCGCGCCGGCCGACCGGGGACCTGGATGACCCGGAAGCCTGGCGCGCCAGCGCCTACCGCGGCGGGTCGCCGGGCGCGCCCGACCCGGACCCCCAGGCCCCCGACGTCGTGGTCAACGAGGTCCTCGCCGCCAGCAGCCCGCCCCTCGAGGACGCCGTCGAGTTGCGCAACCTCGGCGCGCGGCCGGCGGACATCGGGGGCTGGTTTCTCAGCGACGACGCGGCAGAGCCGCTCAAGTTCCGGATCCCCGCGGGCACGGTCGTGGCGCCCGGCGGCTTCGCCGTGTTCTACGAAGGCGCCTTCGGGACCGGACCCCGGCGCTTCGCGCTCAGCTCGGCCGGTGAATCCGTGATCTTGACGGCCGCCGACGCCGACGGCGCGCTGACGGGCGTCATGCGCGGCGCCGACTTCGGGGCCGCGGAAGACGGCGCGTCGTTCGGCCGGCAACCCACCAGCGGCGGCGTCGACTTCACGCGGCTGGCGGCGCGCACGTTCGGCGCCGACGATCCCGCGAGCGTGGACGACTTCCGCCGCGGCGCCGGGGCGCCCAACGCGCCCGCCTACGTGGGCCCGGTGGTCATCAACGAGCTGATGGTCGACCCGGCCCCCGGTGGTCTGGAGTACGTCGAGCTCCACAACCGCACCGCGGCGCCGGTCACGCTGGCGGGCGCCGGCGACGCTGGAAGGTGGCAGATCCAGGCAGGCATCACGTTCACCCTCCCGGCGGGGCTCGTGCTGCCGGCCCACGGCTTCGCGCTCGTCGTGGGCGGTGATCCCGAGCGGTTCCGCCAGCTGCATCCGATCCCGCCGGCCGTGGCCGTGCTCGGGCCGTTCGACGGCAAGCTGAGCAACGACGGCGAGGCCGTGGCGCTGACGCGCCCGGCGGGGAATGGCGACGCCCGTGGCATCGAGGATTGGGTGCGGTTCCGGTCTCGGGCGCCGTGGCCCGTGACGGCGGCCGGCGCGGGCCGCGCGCTCGAGCGGCTCGACCCCGGCGGCTATGGCAACGAGCCCGGCAACTGGGCGGCTTGGCGTGCCGGCGGAACGCCCGGGTGGCCCAACACGCGGCTCGAACGGATCTATCTGCCCGTCGCCGCGCAGCGTTGACCCTGAAGGAGCCCCGCACGTGGGCGCACGCGCCCGCACCCATCGCGGGCCTGACATCTCCCCACATTCCAGCCCGTGGCGGCGTCAGGCAGCGCCCGCCACGCGTCATGCAAGCGCCATCCGTCAGTCAGGTGTCAGCCTGAAGTCAGATTCCGGTCGAGCATCGCGGGGCGGTTTCGACTACACTGTGGTGCAGAGATCGCCATGCCCCAGTCCGCCCCCACGCTCACACGCGCCCCTGAACCCATCGACGGCCGGCCGGCGCACCGGCCGGCGCGACCGCCCCACCCCTACATCCTGACCCCGCGGACCGCGGGTGTCGGCTTCTTCGGCCGCGAGAGCGTGCTGCAGTTCGTGCGCAACACGCTCAGCTCGCCCTTCCAGAACGTCGTCGTGCTCTTCGGCCAGCGTCGGATCGGCAAGACGAGCCTGCTCTATCAGCTCATGCGCCCGGGGTCGACCCCGCCGGGCTTCCACCCGGTCTACTTCGACCTCCAGGGCCGCGCCGAGCACCGCCTCGAGCAAGTGCTGTACGGCCTGGCGCGCGAGATCGCCCGCGCGCTCGGCATCGAGGTGCCGCCCCGCGAGGCGTTCCTCGAGGAGTCGTACTTCCAGTACGTGTTCCTGCCGCGGGCATATGCGGTGCTCGGCGACGAGCGGCTGCTGGTGCTGGTCGACGAGTTCGACGTGCTGGGCGGGGAAGAGGTGACGAGCGAGGCGGCCTACCACATCCTGTTCAACTACCTGCAGGACCTCCTGATCGACGAGCAGCGCCACCTCACGTTCGCGTTCGTCGTCGGGCGGCGCATCGACGAGCTTCCCAGCCGGATCAAGGCGACGTTCAAGAGCGCCCAGTGCAAGTTGATCTCGGTGCTGGACCGGGCGTCGGCGGTGCAGCTCATCACGCAGCCGTCGCGCGGCGTGGTGGCGTTCGACGACGCCGCGGTCGAGACGCTCCTCGACCTGACGGCCGGCCATCCTTACTTCCTGCAGCTCCTGTGCTACGGCCTGTTCGAGCGGGCCACGCGCGCCGGACGGGCGGTCGTCACCGCCGCCGACATCGACGAGGACGTCCTCACCACCGCGATGGAGCTCGGGATGGGCGGCCTGAGCTGGTTCTGGGACGAGTTCCCGCCCGCCGAGCGCTTCATCCTGGCCGCGATGGCGCACATCATCGACACCGACCCGCGCCAGACGGCGACGCTGCGCCAGATCGGCGACACGCTGCGCGAGCACGGGGTGCGCTTGCAGGGCATGGAGCTGTCGACGGCGCCCGAGGTGCTGGCCGAGTGGGAGATCATCGAGCGCGCCGGCCGCGACACGTATCGGTTCCGGGTGGACTTCCTGCGCCGGTGGATCCTGACCAAGCACTCGCTCGACCAGGCCAAGCGCGAGCTCGAGCAGGTGAGCGAGCGGGCGGTCGTGCTGTTCGAGTCCGCCCGCCGCATGCATCGCCGGGGCGAGCTCAACCTGGCGATCATGGAGTACCGCCGGGCCCTGGCGGCCAACCCCAACCACGCCCGCGCCCAGCTCGGCGTGGCGCAGGCGCTCTACGAGAGCAATCGGCTCGAGCCGGCGGCGGACGCGTTCGAACGCGCCTATCGCCTGGACCCCGAGAGCGCCCGTGACGGGCTCATCGCCGCGCAGCGCGACCTCGGCACGCAGCTCGAGAACGAGGGACGGTTCGACCGCGCTCGCCCGCACTTCCAGCGGGTGCTCGACATCAACGCGGCCGACCAGGGCGCGCGGGTGCACCTGCGCGACAGCTGGCGCGCCACCGCCGGCGCGCACCTGGCCAACGGCCGGTGGGACAAGGCCATCGAAGCCTACCGCGAGGCCCTGCGCTTCATGCCGGACGACGAGTACCTGATCCAGGCCGTCGCGACGCTGGAGCAGCGGCACGTCGAGGCCGAGGCGCTCCAGCGGCGGCGCCAGCAGATCGAGCGTGCCGTGCTCGAGGCGCGGCTCAAAGACGAGCAAGGCCGGCGCGAAGCCGTCGAAGCCGGCTTCCGGCGGGCGCTGGCGACGGTGTTCGGGGCCGGCGCGGGTGCCATCGCCGGCACCACGCTGGCCGTGGCGGCGGCGACCGGCACGCTCAACCACCCGCTGTGGGCCACGGCGGCCGGCATCGGGCTGGCCGTCCTGTACGGCGCCTACGTCTGGGCGGGCCGCAAGGCACCGTAGACCCGTGGGCTCGACCGCCGGCGATCACCCTGCCGGAAAGCGCGACACGCGCACCAAGCGAGGAGCATACGAGCGATGATCGGCAACCCGTTCGCCCCCCATTCGCCGGCGCCGGCGGAGGCATTCGTCGACCGCGAGCGCGAGACCGACCTGGTCTTCGGGCACATTCAGGCCGTGCAGCGCGGCAACGTCGCCATCAACGGCCCGCTCGGCATCGGCAAGACGAGCCTGCTCCGGCACGTGGCCAACCCGGCCACGGCCGCGGCCTACGGGGCCACGCCGCCGGTGTACGCGCTGGTGTACGTCGACGTGCAGTCGGTGTCGCCCTTCAACGCCGATCGCTTCTGGCGCCGCGTGGCCCAGCTCCTCGCCCGCGTGCCGGGGGTGGACGTGCACGCCCCGATCGATCAGCTGCTCGCGCGGCCGGTGCTCGACGTCATCGATATCGAAGAGCTCCTCGACGCCCTGGTGGATCGGCGCATGGCGCTGGTGCTGCTGCTCGACGAGTTCGAGTGGGCGCTGCAGGCCGACACGCCCGAGGCTGAAGCCGAGAGCCGCAACTTCCTGGCCCAGATGGCGTCGCTGGCGCGCCGCACGCCCAAGGTGCTGTCGCTGGTGGTCAGCACCGAGGCGCCGCTGTTCGAGGCGACGCGGGTCATCGAGTCGTGGCGCGGCTCGCCGTTCGCCACCATCTTCACGTCGGTGACGCTGAAGCCGCTGACCCCGGCCGACGCCAACGAGCTGCTCGACCGCGCCCTGGCCAATGGGACCGTGGCGTTCAACGACGACGATCGCCGGCGGCTCTACAAGCTCTCGGCCGGCCAGCCCGCCGCGCTGCAGGCCGCGGCGTTCAGCCTGTACCACGGCCTCCAGCAGAACCGCGGCCACGCCCAGCTCTGGGAGGCGGCCCAGGGCGCCGCGCTCCAGGCCCTGGCCTTCCTCAACGTACCGGCGCCCACGGAGGGTGCGGGCGCGCCGCCCGCGGCGCCGTCCTCGCCCTTGGCAACCGGGGAGCCGCACGGGACACCGCCGTCGCCCCATGGCTTGTGGATCGACCAGAAGCTCGGCGAGGTGACGGTGAACGGCCGGCGGGTGGAAAGCCTGACGGCGCTGGAGTACAGCCTCCTGCGGTTGCTGTACGGCCAGGCCGGCCGGCTGTGCAGCAAGGAGGACATCATCCGGCAGGTGTGGGGCGAGGAGTTCATGGGCGACGACGACGACTCGCGCGTCGAGAAGCTGATCAGCCGCCTCCGCCGGAAGATCGAGCCGGTCCCGAATCGACCCCAGTACCTGCGGACCGTCCGCGGCCGGGGCTACCGGTACGTGCCGTGAGGCTGCGCCGCCGGCCCTACGCGCTCGGATCGCCCGCCCGCCAGCGCCAGAAGTGGTCCACCGGCCCGTGCCCGGCCCCGATGCGCCGCCCGGCGGCGGCCTGGATGGCGCCGGTGACGTAGGCCTTGGCCGCGGCCACCGCTTCGGGCACGCCGAGGCCGCGGGCCGGCCCGGCGGCCACGGCGCTGGCAAACGTGCAGCCGGTGCCGTGCGTGTTGGGCGAAGCGATGCGCGGCGCCCGGAAGGCCTGGAACCGCGTGCCGTCAAACAGCACGTCGACGCTCTCGGCGTCATCCTCCAGGTGGCCGCCCTTGACCACGACGTTCGCCGGCCCCATCCCGTGGATCACCCGCGCGGCCGCATAGGCGTCGTCCAGCGTGCGGACGGGGGCGCCGACGAGGACGCCCGCCTCGTGGAGGTTGGGGGTGACCACCCGCGCCAGCGGCAGCAGCCGGGCGACGAGCGCGCCGCGGGCGTCGGCGGCCAGGAGCGGGTCACCGCCCTTGGCCACCATCACGGGGTCGACGACAAGCTGGCGTACGGCGTGCGCCTGGAGGCGCTCGGCGACCGCCGCGACGATCGGGACGCTGGCGAGCATGCCGGTCTTGACCGCGTCGGCGCCGATGTCGCCCAGGACGCTGTCGATCTGGAGTGCGACGAACGCCGGCGGCAGCTCGAAGACGCCTTGCACGCCAAGGGTGTTCTGGGCGGTCACGGCGGTGACGGCGCTGGTGCCGAACACGCCGTTGGCCTCGAAGGTCTTGAGGTCGGCCTGGATGCCGGCGCCGCCGCCCGAGTCCGAGCCGGCGATGGTCAATGCCCTCGGGATCATGTCATCCTCTCCTCGTGTGCGTCACAGCGGTCGCCACCACGCCAAGTAAGCCGCCGTCAGCGCCGCGCCCCCGGCGAGGAGCGCCCAGTCCGCCGGTCCGAGCTGGTAACGGCGGTGGAACGTCCGCCCCTTCCGGCGGAAGCCCCGGGTCTCGAGCGCTTCGGCCAGGTCGTCGGCCAGTCGGAAGCTCTGGTAGAACACCGGCAGCACCAACGTGGGGAGATGGCGGGCGGACCGCCACCCGGCATCCAGCGCGATGCCGCGCGCGCGGGCCGCGTCGCGGACGGACTGGGCGCGCCGGAGGATCACCGGCACGAAGTGCGCCGCCGTCATCACCACGAACGCCGCCTGGTACGGCAGGCCGCCCGCCACCAGCGCGTTGCCGAGGTCTTCGGGGGGCACGGCCCGGAACACCAGCGCGGCCGCGGCAACGATGGTCGTCAGCCGCAGCACCGACGCCAGGGCGGCGTCCCAGCCGGCCGGGGCGCTGAGCACGAGCACCAGCGCGGCGCCGGGCAGCCCCAGCCGCAGCGCGCGCGCCACCGCGGGCAGGGCGC
>CAYQBA010000008.1:0-9605 GCA_964415605.1 uncultured Anaerolineales bacterium
CCGGTCCGCCCCGCGCCGAGTCGGCGGCCGCCGGCGCGGCGCGGGATTCAGACTGCCGTGACGTCTGCTCGCGCTGCACCACCGGCGTCGCGGCACCGCCATACTCGACGACTCTGGCCTCGCCGTCGTTCGCAGCACGAACCGCCCTTGCCTCGGCGGCCCGTGCCCTGGCCAGGGCGGACTCCCTTTCAGGCTCGGTCGGCGGTCGATCTTCGATCACGGCGGCATCGTCGACCAAGTCACGCTGCACCGGCTCGACCGCCCGGGTCTGCGCCGGCGCCGATACCGCCGCGCGACCAGTCGCGGGGCCGGCCTGGCCTTGCTGGACCACATGGGTGAGCTCATGCGTCAGCAGGTGCATACCGGACCGTGTATCCGGTGCGAACTTGCCGGCCGCGAAGTAGATCCGCGCACCGCGGGTGAACGCCTGCGCGTTGAGCGATCGGTTGAGGTGGTCCGCCTCGGCGCCGGTGTGAATGCGCACACCGCCGAAGTCCCGGCCGAGACGCGATGCGTAGAACGTCTGCAACGCATCCGGCAGCGCTCTGCCACCCCCTTCAGAAGCGCGCAGCCGGGTCTCGAGATCCGCCGTGACCCGCAGCGCCGCGCCGGTCCCTGTTCGACGCGCCTGCACCAGCTCGTCGTCGTCCTTGGCCCGCCGCTGGAGCGGCATCGCCTGCAGCGGCTCGTCGTCGTCCTTCGCCTCCCGCTGGAGCGGCATCGCCTGCAGCGGCTCGTCGTCGTCCTTCGCCTCTCGCTGGAGCGGTAGCTCCGAGAACCGGACGTGCGGAGCCGCGGGCGTCGGCCGCGATGCCGAACGGCCCACGGGCGTGGCGACCGGCATCCGCATCACAGCATCGGCCACGCGATCTGCTTCCACCTCATACCCGTCACGAGGTGGATTGACGACGAGCCGGGCCTGAACCAGCCGGCCGAGAGTTTGGTTCCCCAGCACACGTTGCACGCGCTGGTTGACCGGCGCTGGAGCGGGCCCGGACACTGGGCGCCGAACCGTCACGGGCCCGGGCTGTCCGTTCTTGGCCGCCGGCTGCCGCGCAGCCGTGAGAGTCGTCCCCATTCCCTCCGCCCGTCAGGCGCGATGGCCCGTGCGTTCCGGCCGCGGGATCACGGTCCCTCCCGTTTCCCCTGGATCCAGACGCCCCGGGACGCAAGGTGAGATCCGACGACCTGAACGATGTCGTCCAGGTGCGCGATGTGCTTCCGATCGCCGCTCGGTACGTGCGTGATGTGCCCGCGCCAAGCCGCCCCTCCCAACCCGCGGTCGGCGTCTTCGATCCAGATTCGGATGACAAACGACAGCGTGTCGGACTCGAGGTCGTCGTCAACCGCGTCGTCCGCATGGGCTGGCACGGGCATGGCCGGCCTCGATTTCAGTTGCGGTGACCCTGCCGCCAAGATCGCCGTCTACGTCGCTGCCCGGGCATTATCCCATTCGGTGTCTGTTCGCGCGTCTATGCAGCGTCTCCGCCGGCGTCGTCGCGTTGAACAATGACACGTTCACTTCCGGGCCTCCCTTGGATTCGCACGCAGCCCGGGCATTCGAGCTCACCCCCTATCTCCTCTCCCCCGGATCGCCCCATGCGGTGCGCACGGCGAGCCAGTGCCCTCACACCGTGCTGCCGGGACGGGGGCGCCATCCGGCGGTTGACATCCGCGGAGGCGATCCTATAATGCGGTTTGCCGCCAAACAACTTCACGGATCGCTGCCCACCTGTAAGCGTATTGCCAAGAGGGCTGTGTGGGTATGCCTGCTCGTACCATCGTCGTGGCCAACATCAAGGGCGGCGTCGGCAAGACCACCATCGTGGTCAATTTGGCCGCGGGCCTTGGCTTGCGTGGTCGCCGCGTGCTGGTGATCGACGCTGATCCCCAGGCCAACGCGACCTTCGCGTTGACGGGCGCCAACGACGACTCTCCTTCCTTGCGCGACGTGCTCCTGACCGGTCGAGCCAGCCTGCCCGATGTGATCACGGCCACCCGGTCCGCCGGCGTGGATCTGGCTCCAGGGCACATCGGACTGTCAGCCGCCGATCTCGCGCTGGCGACCGTGGCCGGCCGCGAGCGTCTGCTGACCCGCAAGCTCCGTGACATCACGGGCTACGATTATGTGCTGATCGACACGGCACCGTCGCTCGGCATCCTATCGGTCAACAGCCTGATCGCGGCACACGAAGTGTTCATCCCCGTTGGCGTGGGGACGTTCGCGCTCCTCGGGATCATGCTCCTGGAAGAGATGGTGGCCGAGTTGCGCAACAACATGGAGATGGAGACTCCGATCGTGACCGGCGCCATCGCCAACCTCTATGATCGCACGCGGGTCGCGGACGATACGATCGACGCCATGCGCGTCCATTTCGGTCCCCGGATGTTCACCAGTGTCATTCCCCGGCTCAAAGACGTTCAGGAATCGCAGAGCCGTGCCGCGAGCATCTTCGACTACGCACCCAAGAGCCCTGCGTCCCTGGCGTACCGTGCATTGGTAGAGGAGGTCATCCATGGCGAGACGTAGACGCGGCGGGCTGGAAGGCAATCCACTCCTCCAGCCATCCGACGAATCCGCCCCGATCGAGTCGGCCGCGGCCACACCCGCCGCACTTCAAGCCCCGGCACCACCGGCCCGCGGCGCTGCGAGCCCCGCCGGGTCGCCAAGGCTCACGGCCCGGACGGCGTCGCCATCGCGGCCCGGGCCCAACGCCGAGACAACCGCCGTCGGAGCCGCACAGCGGTTGAGCGCGGCCGAAGCATCCCGTGGCCTGAAAGACGACAAGATGGCGGCTGGCGCGGCGGCACCGCACACACCCGCCGCGCGACCGGCGCCCGCTGCGTCGCGGCTGACGGCCTATCACTGGCTGGCGATCGCGACCGGCGCGTTGAGACCACGCTCCTTCTGAGGATCACGCAGGAGCCGGCAGCGGACGATCCACGCTAGTCGCCACACCGTGCACCGCGCCGCAGCGCCGCACCCACGGCGGCGATGTCGGAGATGATGCGCTGCTCGGCGTGAAGCAGGGTTCCCCGAAGCTGAATCAGGTCCGCGAGGACGGCCTCGAGCGTCTGAGGCTCGGCGTCGGACAACTGCGCGCCGGCGAGGGCGGTTGCCTGCCCCCTCCACGCGCCCAATCGGTCGATCGATCGCCTGGCATGGGACGGCGACACGGTGCCATGGACCACCGTCAGTGCCTTGGCCGTGACGAATACCCGCCGGCCGTCGCTCGGCGCCAGGACCGTGGCCGCATCGTCGTCCAGACTGGCATCCGCGCAGATCCGCGCCCGCAGGTCATCGGTCCGTCTTGCCGGGGTGACACCAAGCTCCTCCCGCAGCGCCACCGCGCAGCGCTCGTACTGCCGCAACGCACCGCATCGATCACCCGCGAGATACCGCAGCCGCATCAGGCGCCGGTGCGTCCGTTCGCGCGCATGGTCGACGCGCAGAATCGCCATCCCGTGCTCGATCCCGGCATCATATGCGCCGCTGGCCTCCGCATGGCCCATGAGCTTGTGCAGGAGGTCGAGGTACATGGCTTGCAGGCGCTCGCGCTCGAAGAGGCACCAATCCTGATACCAACCCTCAAGCAGGTCGCCTCGGTACACCGCCACCGCACTTGTCACCGCGCCCGCCGACACTGCATCGAGATCCGGTCCCGCAATACCCTTGACCCTTGTCCACGCCTGCTCGAGCACGGCAACGTCCAACCAGAACCCCGCCCCGGCATTGATCTCGACGTACTCGGCATCCACGTTGAGGAAGGCCAAACCGGAGTCACTCCAGATGGTCGGCTTGAGCACGGACTGGAGCTTCCAGAGCGCCTGCCGCAGTCCCTTGCGCACCTCGTGCGTATCCGACTCGCCCCACATGACGTCGGCAAGCCGCTCACGCGGATGCGGTTGATCGCGGCGCAAGAGCAGGTAGGCCAGCAGCTCCTGCACGCGGCGAGCATCCAGCCCGGGAAGGACGGTGTCGCCGTGCTGCACGCAGAGCTTGCCAAAGAGATGGATGTGCAGACTCCTCATGACGGACAACCTCCCTTGCCGTGTCGACGATCACCGCCCGTGCCTGTCGGTCGCGGGCCGCGTGTGCTTCCCGGTCAGAACGAGCCGTCGCGCGATCGCCGACGTCGCCCGAACGCCGGTATGGATGGTCGGGCACGGCCGAGTTCCCGGCGACGGTGGGCACGTGCGAGCGGCATGACCCCATTGTCGCATATCAGCGCCGTCCATTGCGACCAAAATCGGACAAGTATCGGACGAGTTGGCACCGCATGAAACGGCGGCGGCGGAGTTGGTCCACCGTGCTCGGCCGAGCGCCGGCACTTATGCGCGCGTCAGCTTGCGGTAAGTGATCCGGTGCGGCCGCTCGGCCGCGGCGCCGAGGCGGGCGCGGCGGTCGGCGGCGTAGTCGGCGTAGTTGCCTTCAAACCATACGGCCTGGCTGTCGCCCTCGAAGGCCAGGATGTGGGTGGCCACGCGGTCGAGGAACCACCGGTCGTGCGAGATGACCAGCACGCAGCCGGCGAACGCCAGGATCCCGTCCTCGAGCGCGCGCATCGTGTTGACGTCGAGGTCGTTGCTCGGCTCGTCGAGAAGCAGGACGTTGGCGCCCGAGCGCAGCATCGTGGCCAGGTGCACCCGGTTGCGCTCGCCGCCGGAGAGATCCCCCACCAGCTTCTGCTGGTCCGCGCCGAGGAAGTTGAAGCGCGCCACGTACGCCCTGGAGCTGACCATCCGGTCGCCCAGCGCGATCTGGTCGGCGCCGCCGGAGATCGCCTGCCAGACGCTCTCGGCCGCATCGAGGCCCTCGCGCGACTGGTCGACATGGGCAAGCTTGACCGTCCCGCCGACCGTCAGCCGCCCCCCATCCGGCGCCATCTGACCGGTGATCATGCGAAACAGCGTCGTCTTGCCGGCGCCGTTGGGGCCGACGATGCCGACGATCGCCCCTGGCGGCACGTCGAACGTCAGGCCGTCCACGATCAGGCGATCGCCAAACGCCTTGGACACGCCCTCCGCCCGGATGACGACGTCCCCCAGCCGCGGGCCGGGAGGGATGTAGATCTCGAGATCGGCCTGAGCCGATTCGTAGTGCTGCTCGAGGAGCTCGTTGTAGGCGCGCAGCCGCGCCTTGCCCTTGGCCTGGCGGGCCCGGGGCGCCATGTGGATCCACTCCAGCTCGCGCGCAAGCGTCTTCTGGCGCTGGCTCTCGGCCTTCTCCTCGCCGGCGAGCCGGGCCTGCTTCTGCGCCAGCCACGACGAGTAGTTGCCGCGCCACGGGATGCCGTAGCCGCGGTCGAGCTCGAGGATCCAGCCGGCCACGTTGTCGAGGAAATAGCGGTCGTGGGTCACGGCGATGACGGTGCCCGGATAGTCCTGCAGGTGCCGCTCGAGCCACGCCACCGACTCGGCGTCCAGGTGGTTGGTCGGCTCGTCGAGCAGCAGGATGTCTGGCGCCTGGAGCAGCAGCCGGCACAGCGCCACGCGCCGCGCCTCGCCACCGGAGAGGACGGCCACGGGCGTGTCGGGCGGGGGGCAGCGCAGGGCGTCCATGGCGAGGTCCAGCCGACTGTCGAGGTCCCAGGCGTCGGCGGCGTCGATGGCCTCTTGCAGGGTGGCCTGGCGGGCGATCAGGCGGTCCATCTCGTCGGCGTCGAGCGGATCGGCGAAGCGGTCGGCGATCTGGTTGTACTCGCGCACGACCGCCGCGATGGCCCCGGCGCCCTCTTCGACGACCTCGCGCACGGTCTTGCCGGGATCCAGGCGCGGTTCCTGCGGCAGGAGGCCGCGGGTGTAGCCCGGCGAGAGCATGGTCCGACCCTGGTGGTCGTCGTCGGCGCCGGCCATGATCCGGAGCAGCGTGCTCTTGCCGGCGCCGTTCAGCCCAAGCACGCCGATCTTGGCCCCGTGATAGAAGCCGAGGGTGATGTCGCGCAGCACCTGGCGGTTGGGCGGGATGAGCTTGCCCACCCGCTGCATCGTGTAGATGACCTGGTCGTCGCTCACGGGATGCGCTCCCAGCCGTCGGGCCCTGTACGGGCCAGGAGATCGAAGCCGCTGCCGTCTGGGCGGAAGATCGCGGCCTCGCCCTCGACGAGCGTCACCCCCGCCGCGTCGCGCAGCGGGGGCATGTGCCCGACGATGACCGCGTTCCCGCCCGCCGGCGCCTCGGCGAGCATGCCGCGCAGCTTGTCGATGTAGCCGCGCCACTCGTCCGACCCGAATGCGAGGTAGCCGGTGTCGAACAGCCTGCCACGCGCCACCTCGGCGCCGCCGAACGCCAGCTCGGCCGTCTCGCGCGTCCGGCACCATGGGCTGGCGATGACGCGGCCGACGGGAATGCCGAGGCGGCGCACGGCGTCGCCGATGGCCCGGGCCTGGTCGCGGCCGGCGTCGGTCAGCAGTCGCTGGCGGTCGCAGTCGTCAAGCAGGCCCGGGTCGGCCAGCATCTCCGGCACCCACGCGAGCTCGCGCGCGTTCTGCGACCAGTCGGTCTGGCCATGGCGCAGGTAGATCACCAGCCCCCCGCGGCGCAGCGCCGCCAGCACGCTGCGGTCCTCCGTCGGCGGTGGCGGTGCCGTCGGGGCGCGCGTCCGGGTCGGCGCGGGCGCGGAGGTGGGCCTACGCCCCTGCGCGGCGCGGGTGGCGGCGTTGGGGCCAGGCGATCCGGGCTGCGCGCGAGCCTCCGCTGGCTGGCCGGCGGAGGCCACGACCCTCGCCGGGGCGGTCGCAGCGGCGCCCGCGCCGGCGGGGGCCGATCCAGCCTCGGCCACGGGGGCGACCACGTCGGGCGCGGCCGGGATCTCCGGAGACGGGCCAGGGTAGGCGACCGAGGCCAGGAGGATGTCGAGCGTGCTCGGCGTCCGCGCCGGCACCGGGACGGTGAGCTGCCCGCCCGGGTCGACTTCGGCCGCGGCGTCAGCGGCCGTCAAGCGCGCGGGCGCTTCCGCGCCGCCGGGTGGTGCGGCGTCCGGGGGCCCTTCGACCCCCGCGCCGCGCGGGGTGGCCGCTTCGGTCCCAGAGATCGAGGGATCCTCGGGCGCGGTGGGGCCGGGCGCCCCCGGCCCGACCGCGCTCGGCGGTCCGTCGGCGGCCGGGACGGCGGTCCCGGGATCGCCGCAGCCCACGGCCACGGCAAGCCCGAGGATGGCGGCCAGCTGCGAGTGATGCGCGCGCGACATGGTGACGATCGTCTCCGACTCGATGGAAGCGGGGTTCGTGGATTCTACCACGGGGCGCCCGCGGGGGCCGGGCGGCTGTGCTAACATGTCCCGTGCCCCACTCGCCACCGCGTCGATCATGGCCTGCCGGTGGCGCCGTCACCACCGCTCGCGACGACTTGCCCGTGTCGAACATTCGTTCTATCATTTGGGTTGCGCCCGCCGCAGCCCCGTCCGCCGGAGAGCCCCCATGCCCGCACCGTCCGCCCCCGCCGTCACGGCCTACGACGCCAGCCAGATCACCGAGCTGGGGTTCCCCGAGGCCATCCAGCGCCGGCCCGGCATGTACATCGGCGGGCGCAGCAACCTGCAGCACCTGCTGGCCGAGGTCGTCGACAACGCCATCGACGAGGCGATGGCCGGGCACTGCACGCGCATCGACTGCTATCTCGAGCCCGATGGCAGCGCGCGCGTCGTCGACAACGGCCGCGGCGTGCCGGTGGACATCCACCCCGACAGCGGCAAGTCCGCCCTCGAGATGGCCTTCACGCAGCTCCACACCGGCGGCAAGTTCAACCAGGACAGCTACAGCACCAGCGGCGGGCTGCACGGCGTGGGCATCAAGGCGACCAACGCCCTGAGCGCCTGGCTCGAGGTCACGGTCCAGCGCCAGGGCGTGCGCTTCCGGCAGCGCTACGAGCACGGTTACGTGAAGTCACCGGTCGACATCGTCGATGCGCGCAGCGGCAAGGTCGTGGGCTCGGTGGGGCTGCCGGGCGCCGAGGCGGCCATCCGCAAGCACGCCGACCCCAAGCTCGGCACCGGCACGATGGTCGCCTTCCAGCCCAGCGACCAGTACATGGAGGTCACCCGGTTCGACTTCGGCGCCATCGCGCACCGGCTCCAGGTCGCGGCCTTCCTCATCCCCGGCCTCACGCTGACGCTGACCGACCGCCGGGGCGACGAGCCGCGCACCCGCGAGTTTTGTTACGCGGGCGGGCTGCAGGCCTACATCGAGCACCTTAACGAGAGCCGCAAGGCGCTCCATCCGCCGTTGCGGCTGGCGGGGCGGACGGAGTCCGGCGCCGGCGTCGACCTCGTTCTGCAGTACCACACCGGCGACGACGAGGAGATCCTGTCGTTCGTCAACACCATCCCCACCAGCGACGGCGGCACGCACGTGTCGGGGTTCCGGGCGGCGCTCACCAAGGCGATCAACGTGTTCGGGCAGGAGAAGAAGCTGATCAAGGGCGACGACGACATCACCGGGCGCGACAGCACGGCCGGGCTGACGGCGGCGCTGTCGGTGCTGATGCCCGAGCCGGAGTTCACCTCGCAGACCAAGACCCAGCTCGGCACGCGCGAGATGCACGGCCAGGTCCTCTCGATCGCCTACGAAGGCCTGCTCGACCACTTCCGCAAGGATCCCTCGATGGGCCGGAAGATCGTCGAGCGCTGCCTGGCCGCGTCGCGGGCGCGAGAGGCCGCCGCCAAGGCGCGCAGCCTGGTCATGCGCAAGAGCATCCTCGACGTCGTCGACAGCGGCCTGCCGGGCAAGCTGGCGGACGTGGCCAAGGGCGCCCCGGTGACACAGACGGTGCTGTACATCGTCGAGGGCGACTCGGCCGGCGGGAGCTGCAAGCAGGCGCGCAACAACCGCTACCACGCCATTCTCCCGCTGCGCGGCAAGATCCTGAACACCGAGCGCGCCCGCCTCAACCGATCGCTCTCCAACAACGAGATCAAGGCCATCGTATCGGCCGTCGGCGCCGGGGTGGGGCTGGACTTCCGCGCGGCCGACATGCGCTACGGCGGTGTGGCGATCTTCGTCGACGCCGACGTCGACGGCCTGCACATCATGACGCTGCTCCTGACCTTGTTCTGGCGCTTGATGCGCCCGATGATCGATGAGGGGCGCCTGTTCGTGGCTCGCGCGCCGCTGTACCAGCTGCGGAAGGGCAGGCTGACGCGGTATGCGTTCTCGGACTGGGAGCGCGACCAGGTCCTCAAGCAGTGGGGCAAGGCCGGCGTGGTGATCCAGCGCTACAAGGGCCTCGGTGAGATGAACCCGTCGCAGCTCAAGGAGACGGTCTTCGAGGTGCCCGTGGTGGATGGGGCGGCGACGCCGCTCGCCAACCGCAACATGTTCCGTGTCACCATCGACGACGTCCACCAGGCCAACCAGATGGTCGAGCTCTGGATGGGCGCCCATGTGGCGCCGCGCAAGATGCGCCTGATGCGGGTCTGGGACGACGCGCAGACCGGCGACCTCGCCAACGGCCACGACGAGGCGGACGCCTGGGACCTGTTGGACGACTTCGACGCCGACGACTTCGACGATCCAGATGCCGATCCCGAGGAGCGGGCTGCCGCGCGCAAGGCGGCTGCCAGCAGGTCGGCGTCGACCCGCAAGCCCGCGGCGACCGGCAAGCCCGC
>CAYQBA010000008.1:9705-48859 GCA_964415605.1 uncultured Anaerolineales bacterium
GCAAGCCCGCGGCGACCGGCAAGCCCGCTGCGGCCGGCAAGCCCGCGGCGGCGGGACCGATCGCGACGGCCGATTCGAGCGCGGGCGGAGCCTCGCACCCGACCGGCCCGTCGATCCCGACGAGCCTGCCCGCGACAGCCACGGCCGAGGCCGCTCCGCTGCTCGCCGAGCCGGCGGATCCCGGCCCGCCGGCCCCGAGCCGCCCGCCGGTCGCGCGACCGCCCAGGCGACCGCGTACCGGCGACGGCGGCGATGCGGGGGCGCAGATCGGCGGCGCGTCCGGGAACGGCGCGCCGGCTGGCAAGGACCAGAGCCCCGACACCCGTCGACCGGCCGCGGCAGGCCAACAGCTCTCGATCTTCGAGTAGCGCGGCGCGGCGCCGGGCATTTGCCGATCGGCACGCGGGGCTGATCAGGCGAGCGGGGTGCCGTTTTCACGCGCCGCTCATCTTGCGGCGCTATGGTTGTGACCTTGCCGCAAGCACCGGCGCGCGGTGACGGCGCCACCGACCCGGCCATCCCGCCGCCCACAGACAACTCGAGACCACCGATGATCGACTTCCATACCCTGAACGCCGAGGTTGCGTCGCAGAGCCGCTTCCTGCAGGACCTCCGTGCCGAGATCAACCGCGTCATGGTCGGACAGCAGGCATTGGTCGACCGCGTCCTGGTCGCGCTCCTGGCCGATGGGCACATCCTCCTGGAGGGCGTGCCCGGCCTGGCCAAGACCTTGCTGGTCAAGACCGTGGCCCAGGCCATCCACGCCGACTTCGCCCGCATTCAGTTCACCCCCGACCTGTTGCCGGCGGACTTGATCGGCACGATGATCTACAACCCCCAGGCCAGCGACTTCCGGGTGCACAAGGGGCCCATCTTCGCCAACCTCGTGCTGGCCGACGAGATCAACCGGGCGCCGGCCAAGGTCCAGAGCGCGCTGCTCGAGGCCATGCAGGAGCGCCAGGTCACCATCGGCGACGCCACCCACGCCCTCGACCCGCTCTTCCTGGTGCTGGCCACCCAAAACCCCATCGAGCAGGAAGGCACGTATCCGCTGCCCGAGGCCCAGGTCGACCGATTCATGCTGAAGGTCGAGGTCGGCTATCCGACACGCCCCGAGGAGCGCCAGATCATCGACCGGATGACCGGCGCCGAGCCGCCGACCGTGCGGCCGGTGCTTGAACCGGCCGCCATCCTCGCGGCCCGGGGCGCCGTGCGCGGCATTTACGTCGACGACAAGATCAAGGACTACGTGCTGGACATCGTGTTCGCCACGCGTTTTCCCGATCGCGAGGGGCTGCCGCACCTGACCCCCTTGATCCAGTACGGGGCGTCGCCGCGGGCGGGCATCTACCTCGTCGCCGCGGCGCGGGCGCTGGCGTTCGTCCGCGGCCGCGGCTACGTGACGCCCGACGACATCAAGGAGCTGGCACCGGACGTCCTGCGGCACCGCGTCATCACGACCTACGAGGCAGAGGCCGAGGGCGTGGGCCCGGCCGCCATCGTCGCGCAGATCCTCGACCATGTGGCCGTTCCTTGACGCGGCCGTGCGGCGCGTGGCCGGCCGCCGAAGCCAGGCGACGGCCGAATCCGGGTCGGGTGGTCTGGGCGGCGAAACCGGCGACATCGCCGAGCTGATGCGCCAGGTCCGGCGGATCGAGATCCGCACGCGGCACCTGGTGGCCGACACGTTCGCCGGAGAGTACCACGCGGTCTTCAAGGGCCGCGGAATGGCGTTCGACGAGGTCAGGCCGTATCAACCCGGCGACGAGGTGCGGACCATCGACTGGAACGTCACGGCCCGCATGGGCGAGCCGTTCGTCAAGCGGTTCGTCGAGGAGCGCGAGCTTACGGTCATGCTCGCCGTCGACGCCAGCGGCTCGTTCGACGTCGGCAGCGTCCGCCGCGTCAAGCGCGCGCTGGCCGCGGAGCTGGCGGCCGTCCTGGCGTTCGCCGCCACCACCAACCATGACAAGGTCGGGCTCGTGATCTTCACCGACGAGGTGGAGCTGCTGATCCCGCCGCGCAAGGGCCGGCGGCACGTGCTGCGCCTGGTCCGCGAGCTGCTCGCTTACCGCCCGCAGCGGCGCGGCACCGACCTGCGCGTGGCGCTCGACACCGTCAACCGGGTGCTCAAGCGCCGCGCCATCGTGTTCCTCGTCTCGGACTTCCTGGCCGACCCCGCCGGATTTCGCCGGACGCTGGTCGCCAGCAGCCGCCGGCACGACGTCATCGCCGTGCGGCTGCGCGACCCCCACGAGGCCGACCTCCCCGCCGTCGGGCTGGTGGCGTTCGAGGACGCCGAGTCCGGCGCGGTCGTGACGGTCGACACCAGCGACCCCGGCTGGCGCGCCGCCTTCTCCGACCGCGCGGAGCGCGATGCGGCGGCCGTGCGGCGCGTGCTCGTCGACGCCGGCGTCGACCGGATCGACGTCTCGACCGCCGACGACTACGCCGCGGCCCTCACCGCGTTCTTCGAGCGGCGCGAGCGCCGCCGGCGCCGGTAGCGAGGATGGGCCGCCGCGTGGGGCTGGTGGGGTGGGGAGGCATGGGGATCGCGCTCGGCATGATGGCGATCGGATCCGCGGTGGCGGCGGGCGGCGCGCTTGCCGCTCCGTCGGCGCAAGACACGTCCGGCGCGGCCGGCCCGATCGCCGCCCGCCTCGACGCCGATCCGGTGGGCCTGACGGTCGGCGACCCGGTCACGTTGACGCTCACCGTTCGCCATCCGGCTGACGTGCGCGTGGTCCCGCCGCGGCTCGGCGCCATGTGGGGCGACTTCGAGATCCGCGCGCAACCAGCGTCGACGACCGCGGTGCTGGGCGACGGGAGCCGAGAGACGGTCCAGCGCATCGCTGCCACCGTCTTCAAGGTCGGGCGGATCCAGACCCCGCCGCTGGACCTCATCGCCGTCGACGCGGCCGGCGAGGCCGTCCACGTGACGGCGCCGCCAACGCCGGTCGAGGTGCGGTCGGTCATCCAGGCCGACGACGAGATGCCGCGCGACATCAAGGCGCAGGCCGAGCTGCCGCCGGCCCCGGCATGGCCGTTGATCGCGGCCGGCGCGGCCGCCGCCGTGATCGTGGCGGTCGCCGCCGCGTGGGCATGGCGCCGCCGTGCGCCGGCGTCGGCCGCGGTCGACGCCGGCCCCGTGGACCCCCGCAGCCCCGCTGAGATCGCCCGCGACACGCTGGCGGACATCGCCCGCGCCGGCTGGCTGGACCGCGGCGAGGTCAAGCGGCACTACACGCTGGTCGCCGACTGCGTGCGCGGCTACATCGAGGCCGCCGCGAGGGTGCCGGCCCTGGAGGCCACCACCGCCGAGCTGCGGCCCGCGCTCGGCGGCGCCGGGCTCGGGCCAGTGGCGGCCGCGGTGACCTTGCGCTTGCTCGAGGATGCCGACCTCGTCAAGTTCGCCCGCTGGCGACCTCCCGCCGATGCCGCCGGCCGTCTGGTCGACGAGGCCGTGGCGGTGGTGGGGGCGATCGAGCGCGACCTGGCGATGCATGGCGCCGCGGCCAGCGACGCGAGAGGCCCGGTCGACAACGCCACGGCCAGCGATACGGGGAGCCCGGTAGACAACGCCGCGGCCGGCGAGACGGGAGACACAGTAGACAACGCCGCCCCTGCGGGCACCGGCGTGGGCGCGCCCGCTGAACAACCCACGGAGGCCGAGGTCCTGATGCCCGGGTCCGCCGACGCCGCCGGCACCAGCCCGGAGGGAGGGCCAGGGGCATGACGTTCCGCTTCGCGGCCCCGCTCCTGCTCGTGCTGCTGGCGGTGCTGCCCTGGCTCGCGCGCCGGGGCACCGGGGCGCTCCCAGCCGCGCTCCGCTACGCCGACACGAGCCTGGTCGCCGGCGGCGTGGCGTCGTGGCGGGTGCGCCTGCAGCCCCTGCTCGCTTGGTCGCGGTGGCTGGCGCTCGCGCTGACGATCGTCGCCCTGGCCCGCCCGCAGCTCAGCCAGGCGCGCCAGACCGTCGAGGGTGAAGGCGTCGACATCGCCCTGGCCCTCGACATCTCGGGCAGCATGGCCTCGCTGGACTTCGAGCCGCAGAATCGGCTCGAGGCGTCCCGGCAAGTCATCCGCGACTTCATCGCCGCGCGGCCGCATGACCGGATCGGCCTCGTGATCTTCGCCCAGGCCGCCTTCAACCAGAGCCCCGCCACCGCCGACCACGCCGTGCTCCAGCGTCAGCTCGACCAGGTCCAGCTCGCGCCCGACCTCGGGCTCGAGGACGGCACGGCCATCGGGCTGGGTCTGGCCAATGCCGCCAACCTGCTCAAGGAGAGCAAGGCGCGCGGCAAGGTGATCGTCCTGTTGACCGACGGGGTCAACAATGCCGGCGAGGTCGACCCGCTGACCGCCGCCGAGGCTGCCCGGGCGCTCGGGATCCGGGTGTACACCATCGGCGCCGGGCGGCCCGGGCAGGTGCCGGTGCCGGTGGATGGGATCTTCGGGCAGCGCGTGACATACCAGGAGAGCGTGATCGACGAGGCGACGCTCCAGAAGATCGCCGAGACCACCGGCGGGGCGTTCTATCGGGCCCAGGACACCGCGGGCCTGGCACGGGTCTACGCCGAGATCAACCGGCTGGAGCCATCGCGCTACGAGATCCACGTGTTCGAGCGCCAGCGCGAGCTTGCCGGCTGGCTGCTCGTCCCGGCGCTGCTCGTGGTCGCGCTCGAGCTCGGGCTCCGGCACACCTGGCTGAGGCGGCTGCCATGACGTTCGGCGTGCCGGCCGCCCTCGGGGCGCTCGCGCTCGTGCCCGCCGTCGTGCTGCTGGTGCGGCGGGCGGCCCGCCGCCGGGCGCGCGACACGGCGCGTCTCGGGAACCCGGCGCTCATCGCCCGCCTGGGCGCGGGGGTCGACCCCGCCCGCGACCGCTGGGCCGACCGGCTGCGGCTGGCCGCGCTCGCCTGCCTCGTGGTGGCGGCCGCGCGCCCGCAGTGGGGCAGCCGCTCGGAGACCGTCGCGCAGCGCGGCCTGCAGGTCATGGTGGCGCTCGACGTCTCCGACAGCATGCTGGCCGAGGACATCAAGCCCAACCGGCTGGCCCGGGCCAAGCTCGAGATCGCGGGGCTCATGGATCGGCTCGGGGGCGACGAGATCGGGCTGGTGCTGTTCGCCGGGGCCGCGTTCGTCCAGTCGCCGCTGACGTCGGACTACGCCGTGGCACGAACGTTCCTCGACGCGGCCCGGGCCGGCGTCATCTCGCTGCCGGGCACGGCCGTGGCCGACGCGATCCGCGCGGCGATGACCGGCTTCGACACGGCGCGCAGCGGGCAGAAGGTGATCATCATCATCTCCGACGGCGAGGACCGCGAATCCGACGCCGAAGCCGCCGCGGCGGAGGCCGACGCGGCCGGCATCATCGTGTTCACGATCGGGATGGGCTCGCCCGAGGGCGCCCCCATCCCGGTCTACGGCCCGACGGGCGAGCTCGCCGGCGTCAAGCGCGACGGCGCGGGGCAGGTGGTCCTGACCAGGCTCGACGACGACGTGCTCACGGCGGTGGCCGAGCGAACCGGCGGGACGTACATCCGCGCCGGGGCCGGAGGCTTCGAGCGGCTGGCCGAAGCGCTCGATGGCCTCCAGCGCGGCACCTTCGCCTCGCGCCGCGAGACGCTGCACGTCGAGCGCTTTCAGATCTTCACCGCGCTCGCGCTCGTGCTGCTCTTCGGCGGCGAGCTGCTGACCGGGCGGCGCCGGACGCCGCAAGGCGCCCCCGGCACGCCGCCGGGCCATGCACCCGAGGCGCCGCCGGCGCCGGCCGGAAGCGGGACCGGGGAGCCGTCCGACCGGCCGGGAACACCGCCGCGCCCCGGCGCGAGCCTCGCCCGGGTCGTCCTGGCCATGGCGGCGCTTGCAGCGACCAGCGTGGCGTGCGGATCGTCGCCGGCGGACCACAACGCCGCGGGCAACCGCGCCTATGCCACGCAGGATTGGGTGGCCGCCGCCGACGCCTACGCCACGGCGGCGGCGGCCGCGCCGGAGCGCCCCGAGCCGGCCTACAACCTGGCCAACGCCGCATTCCGGCAGGCCGATGTCGCCGCCGCCCGCCGGCAGCTTCACGCCGCCCTTGCCCTGGACGACGGACGGCTCGCGCAGGCGATCTGGTACAACCTCGGGCACGTGGCCTACAACGAGGGCGACTACCACCGGGCCGCGGAGGACTTCAAGGCGGCACTGCGGCTCGATCCCTCGGACGCCGACGCCAAGCACAACCTCGAGCTGGCGTTGCGGCAGCTCGACCGGCGGGCGGAGTCATCGCAGACCGAGACGCCCGGCCCGCCGCCCCAGCCCTCGGGTCAGCCCTCGGCGGCGCCCGGATCACCGACCCCCGGCACCGGCCCCGCGACGCCGTCCCCCGGCGCGGGAGCCCAGACGCCCCCGGCCGCGGGCACGCCTGGCGGCCGCGGCACCCAGACCGCCGACGCGTCGTCGTCGGGCTCCGGCACACCGTCGCCCGCGGCGTCGCCGTCGGCGGGATCGCCCCAGCAGTCTGGCGGCCAGCCATCCCCGTCGGCCGGCGCGGACGGGAACAGCGCCAGCCCGGGCGAGGCCCGACCGCCGGCCGGCGACGGGCGACCGCAGCGCGGGCTGAGCCCGGTCGAGGCGCGCCGGCTTCTCCAGGCGCTGGGACGCAACACGCGGACGCTCCAGGAGGTCCTGCAGCAGCGGTTCGTCATCCCCGGGCGGCGCGCGCCCAGCCAGGATTGGTGAGGCCATGCGGACGCGCCGACCCGTGCGGCGATCCCCCGTGTGGGGGGCCCTCGTCGTGCTCGTCGCGGTCGTCGGCGGCCTGGTCGCTCCTCCGATCGTCGGGCCGCCTTCCGTGCAGGCCCAGCCCGATCCCATCACCGCCGAGCTCGACCGCGCCACGGCCACGACCGACGACGTCGTGACCCTCACCGTGACCGTGCGATCCGACGACATCAACCCGCCGCTGCCCGAGGTGCCTCCGTTCGACGGGTTCGAGATCCTGGGGACGGGAAGCTCGCGGCAGCTCGAGATCGTCAACGGCGCCGTCCAGAGCCAGGCGGTGTACACGTACCAGCTCCGCCCGCTGCGCCTGGGGCGCCTGATCATCGCCCCGGCGACCGTCGAGATCGCCGGCCAGGCGTACGCGTCACAGCCGCTGGCGCTGACCGTGACCGCGGGCACGGCGCCAACCCCGGCGCCGGTGACCCCGGATCCCGGGAGCGCGGCCGGCGGGCCGGGCTCGAGCCGCGCGACGCCGCTCCTGCGGGTCGAAGCATCGGCGGAGCCGGCGCGGCCCTACGTCGGCCAGGCGGTCGTCTACACGTTCCGCTTCATCCGGTCGACCGAGCTCCAGCTCCCCGGCCAGCCGCGCTACACGGCGCCCGCCTTCACCGGGCTGTGGAACCAGTTCGCGCCGGAGCAGACCCGGCAGACGGTCCAGAACGGGGCCGCCGTCGAGATCGTGTCCGAGCTGCGCACCGTGGTGTTCCCGACGACGCCCGGGCCGGTGACCATCGAGCCGGCGACGCTGACGCTCCCGGGCGGGTTCACCCGGCGGGGCACGGAGGTCAAGACCGAGCCGGTCATGCTCGACGTCCGGCCGCTGCCCGGCGGAGCGCCGCCCGGCTTCACCGGCGCGGTCGGCCGCTACCGCGTCGACGCATCGCTCGACCGGGCGCAGGGCGTCGTCGACGAGCCGTTCACCTTGACCGTCACCGTCGGCGGCGACGGGAACATCGACGCCTTGCCGGAGCCGGCGTGGCCGGCCCCGCCCGCCGGCTGGCGCGTGCTCGACGGGAAGTCGACCGCGCACAGCGAGGCTCGCGGCGGGCGCGTGAGCGGCGCGCGGCGCTTCGAGCGCCTCTTGATCCCGTCCCAGGCCGGCGTCGCCGATATCCCCGCCATTCCGCTCGTGTTCTTTGACCCGGCGACGGGGCGCTACGAGACCGTCGCGAGCCAGCCATTGCGGGTGATGGTGGCGCCCGGCCCGGACGCGGGCGCGTCGGGAGCGGGAAGCGCGGCTGCCGCGCCGGCGGCCGGATCCGGGATCCCGGGCGGAGCAGGGGCGGGTGGGGCGCCGCGTGGAGACAAGCCGCTCGCCGCCATCGTGGCCGCCGGCACGGCCGACCGGACCCTGCCATGGCCATGGATCTGGGCGTGGCTGCTGCCGGCCGTGGCAGTCCTGGCCGACCGTGCCTGGCCGGGCCTTCGAAGCGCTTGGCGCGGGCGGCGGCCTGCGCCGGACGTGGCGCTGTCCCGATCGCGCGGTCTCCTCACGCGGGCCCGGCGGCACGACCCCGAGGCGCCGGCCCTGGTGACCGAAGCGCTGATCGCCTACGCCGCCCACAAGCTCGGGCAACGGCCGGAAGGCCTCACGCGCGCCAGCCTCGCGGGGGGGCTCGGGGCGGCGGGCGTCGATCCGGCGTGGATCGGGCGCCTCGACGCGTGCCTGGGCGCGTGCGACGCCGAGCGGTTCGGGCGTGCCGCCATGGCGGGGGCAACCGATACCCACGGCCATGCGTCGCGGCCCCTCGCCCCGCTACCGGCTGCCATCGACCCGCTGGCGCCGAAGACCGCGGTCGACGCGGGCACCGGGCAAGCGTTCACCCCCGTGATCGACGAGGCCGAGGCTGTGTTGGTCGGCCTTGCGGCAAGCGCCGAGCGATGACGATGCCGCGCCAGGGTCGGCACACACGCGTGGCGGCGGCCATCCTCGCCCTCGCCACGGCCATGAGCCACCGGCCCGTCGCGCAAGCCCAGTCGCCCGTCGCCGTCCCAGCGGGCGCCCGCCTGCTCGCCGAAGCCGCGCGCGCCTCGGCCGCCGGCGTGCACGACGACGCGGCTCGCTTGTACGAGGCCGCGGCGGCCGACGGCGCCCGCGATCCCGGCGTGTACTTCAACCTCGCCAACGCCTGGCTCGCCGCGGGCGAGCCAGGGCGCGCCGCGGTCAACTACGCGCGCGCGGCCGCCGGTGCGCCGCGCGACGCCGACATCCGTCACAACCGCGCGTGGCTGCGGGCACAACTGCCGCCGGAGCTGGCTGGAACACCCGTCGCAGGCTGGCGCGCCTGGGTGGACGCGGTCAGAGGCTGGGCCGCGCCGGTCGATCTTGGGCGCGTCGCCCTCGCGGGCTGGTGGGTGCTCGCGGCCGCGATGATCACGCGGCGCCGCGCTTCTCGTCGCGTCAGGCGACTCACCCGGCTCGCCGAGGCGCTTGCGCTGGTCCTCGTCGGCGCGGCCGGCCTGACGGCGGTCGCCATGCGCGTCGATGCGCGGACCCGACCCGCGGCGTTCGTAGTGAGCCCCGCCGCGGAGGTGTCGGACGGCCCCGGCCCGCCCGAGGAGCTGCGGGCCGTCGCCGAGCTCCCCGCGGGCGTCGAGGTGCGCATCCTCGAGCGCCGCGGCGAATGGGTGCGGATCGTGTGGCCGGGGAGTGACGCGGGAGGCTGGCTGCCGGCGCACGCGGTCGAGCGGGTGGAACCTTCGGGTTGACGCACCGGTCCCGCGGTCCGGCGCTGAGCGCGATCGCGCGGCCCGATCCGGCCGCCGCGCGGCCGCGCGGCGCGCTTGACGCATCCCCGCGCCCCGACTGTATAATAGAAGTGCGCTTCGCTCCTTAACAACCGACTTGCGCACAGAGGCACGGCTCCTATCCCCTGATTAGGAGGCTCCCTGTCCCCATGGCAACCCAGATTGAGGTTGGTCTGTTTATCGACTTTGAAAACATCCGCTACGGCCTGCTGAACAACTTCGGCGTCGAGCCCGATCCCCAGCTCCTGATGGAGAAGGCCCGCAAGTACGGCCCCGTGGCGGTGGCGTATGCCTACGCCGACTTCACGCAGCACCCGTCGATGTACCGGCGCAAGCTCGAGGTGGCAGGCATCACGCCGCGCGACGTCCCACGCCGGAGCCCGGACGTCGTGCACAAGTCCAGCGCCGACATGGCGATGCTGATGGACATCATCGACTGCCTGTTGGACCGCCCGTACGTCAACACCCTGGTGTTGATGACCGGAGACTCGGATTTCATCCGGGTGACGGCGCGCGCGCGCCACCGGTTCGGCAAGCAGGTGGTGATCTGCGGCATCCCGGGCAGCGTGTCGGTGGACTTGATCGAGAGCGCGGACCTGTACGACCCGCTCGCCGTGGCCGGCGCCGAGCGCCCCGAACCCGGGGGCCGGCCGGCGCGCGACCAGGCGAACGACGAGATCCGGCTGCTACAGCTCATTGTCTGGCTGAACGAACACCGTCCCTACATGACTTTTGGGTTCATCCGCTCACATGCGCTGTCGCCGCACCACGCGCTCGGCTTCACCGAAGACCGCGTTACAGACCTGCTGACCCAGTTCAAGGAAAGCGGCGTGCTCATCGAGAGCCACCGCGGCACCGACGACGGGCGGACCCTGCGGACGCTCCGCTTGGACGCATCGCACCCCAGCGTGGTGGCGATCGCGGACCTCGAGCGGCCGCCGTTCGAGGACGCCGCTCACAACCGAACCGTCGAACCGATGCCGACCTGACGCGCAGGCACGGCCCCGGAGCGAAGCGCCCTTCGGTTCCCGCCCTGCCGCGGGCAAGCCTTATCCGTCGGAAACGCGAGCCGCGCCGATACTCGGCGCGGCTCGCTGTATATCAGGGACCCTTTCGAGAGCCCAACCGACCCCGTCGTCAGCCACCAGGGCCGCGCCAAAACGCCCGCGCGCCGGCCTTGAGCCCCATCCAGCGGCTGAGCAGGCGGACCTGAGGCGTCACCACGGCCTCGGCGACCGCCGTCGTCCCCGTCTCGACGGCGAGCATCCGCGCCACGGCACGGGGTGCCAGGGTCGTCAGCCGCCCACGGGCAAGCCCGAGGCCACGCCATGCCATGAAGAGCCCGACGATGATCGCCACCAGCGCGAGGAACAGCAGCGACACCAAGAAGGTGGCCGCGATGTTGGCCAGCGTGTGGACGACATCCCATTCGCCACGTGTCATGCCTGAACGCTCCTCCCCCGTATCGTCTGGTTCGCGGCCGCGCGAACGCTAGCACATCTCGATCGCGTAGTCGACGAGGTCCGCGTCGAGGCGCTGCTCGGCCAACCACGTCACCGCCCGTTGCAGCATGGCGTGCGCATGCCCGGCGTCATTCGAGACGCACGCCATGCCCAACGTGACAACATTCCAGGTGTCGAGGTCGTCCACCTCGGCCACCGCGACGTTGAACCGGTCGCGGACGCGCGCCGTCATCCGCTTCACGACGCTGCGCTTGTCCTTCAGCGAGCCCGAGGCGTGCAGGCGGAACGTGATCGTCGCCGTGCCGACGATCATGCCGCGTGCCCCGAGCATCGTGCGGTCGATGGTGCGGTCATGCCCCCATTTTACACGACCGTCAACCGGAACCCGCCGCCAAACTTGGGCGACCGGTGGGCGCGGGTCATAATCGAGCGATGCACGCGATGCTCCCGGCGCTGCTTCGGCCACGCGGCGCGCAACTGGCCGCGATCGTCTTGGCCGCCTTGATGGCGGCGCTCGCGACTCCCCGCGCCGCCGTGCCCGCGCCGGCCGCGGGGATCGTCATCGACCTGTCGGCGACGCCGGCAGCCGCGGTCGTCGCCGGCGCCACCGACAAGGACCAGCTCGGCAACGACCTGCGTGCCGGCGACGTCAACGCCGACGGCATCGCCGACCTCGTCGTCGGCGCGCACTGGGGCTCGCTGGGCGGGCGCAACATCGTCGGCCGCGGCTACGCCGTCTTCGGCCGGCCAACGTGGCGCCCATTCACCGACCTCAACACCGTCTCGCAGCGCGACTGGGCGTTCATCGGGGCCGGGCGCGAGGCACGCATGGGCGCCGCGGTGGCCGCGGGCGACGTCAGCGGCGACGGCGTGGCCGACCTCGTCCTGGGCTCGCTGCTCGCCGATCCGGGCGACCAGGCCAACGCCGGCGCGGTCTACCTGATGTTCGGCGGACGATCCGTCGGCGGCAACGTCGACTTCATCGACACGGAGCCCGACGCGTTCATCGCCGGCAAGAGCGATCGGCTGGACTCGGACCGGATCGGCACCGAGCTGGCGATCGGCGACTTCAACGCCGACGGCAACCCCGATCTGGCCGTCGCGGCCGTGTTCCGGGCCGACTCGACCGGCGCGGTGTTCGTGTGGTGGGGGCCGATCGCCCGCGGACGTCGCTTCGACCTGGCGAGCCAATCGGCCGACTGGACGATCGTCGGGCCGGCTGCCAAGGCGTTCCTCGGGTCGTCGCTGCAGGCCGGCGACGTCGACGGCGACGGCATCGACGATCTTGTCGCCAGCGCGTTCGCCACCCGCGGCGCGCCGGCCAACAGCGGCGCTGTGCTCGCGTTCCTCGGCCGCGCCGGCCGGGGCGGGTTGGTCGACCTGGCGACCGCGTCGGCCGACATCGAGATCGTCGGCACCCCGAACGACTACCTCGGCGGCGCCTTCTCGCCCGGGACGTGCAGTTGCCGCGGGCAACCCCTGGCCATCGCCGACGTGACGGGCGACGGCCGCCAAGACCTGGTCATCGGTGCCCCGCTCGCCGGCCAACGGGTCGGCCGGATCGCGGTCCTGGCTGGGCCGCTCGCCCGCGGCCGCCAAGCGCTCGCCGACCAGTCGCACTTCGAGATCGTCGGATCGGAGCCCGACGGGCGCTTGGGCTGGACCGTCGCCGCGGGTCATCTCGACCGCGACGGGTCGCTCGACCTCGTCGCGGCCGCCCCCTGGGCCGGCGCCGGGTCGAGCATCGTCTACGGCATGCGCGGCCCCTTGCCCGCCGTGGGCACCCGGGTGCTGAACGACGGCGCGCCGCTCGTGATCCGCGGACCCGGCGCGGGCGCGGGCAACGCGGGCGTCACGGCGGTGCTGGCCGACACCGACGCCGACGGCGTGACCGACCTTCACCTCGGCTACCCGGACGACGCGCCGCTCGACCGCCGATCCGTCGGCAGCATCCAGATCCTCCGCGGGCCCCTCCTGGAGACCCTGGCCACCGCGACCCCGACGCCGTCCGACACGCCGGCGGCGACCGCCTCCCCCACCCCGACCGCCACCGCGTTCCCGTCCACGACCAGCAGCCCGTCCCCCACCGAGCGCGCGTCCGACACGCCAGCGCCCACCACGACCGCGACCGCCGCGCCAGAGCCCACCGGGACCGCACGGCCCACAAGCCACACGCCCGGCGCGACGCCGGCGCGGACGGGGACGCCATCGCCCACCGCGTCGCGGCCTCCGACGGCGACGCGCCGCCCGCCCACGGCGCCGCCGGGCGTGCTGTCGCCGCGGGCGCACCTGCCGTTCACGCTGCAGCGCCGACGCCGTTGACAGGCCGGCGGATCGCGGATAACCTGTGCCTAACGCCAGTCGGCATGGAGGGGCGTGATGACGCCCCGCACGCTCGGCGTTCGCCGCGCGGCGCCCTCGGGCGCGCGTGATCCGGCCGATCGCCATCGGCTCATGCGGAGGAGGAGCTCACGATGACCCGTCCCAGCCTGACCGGCGCCGCCGCGGTGGTGGCGTGCCTGCTCGCCGCCGCGTGCGGTGGCGCGAGCGAGAGCCAGTCGCCCACGGCCGAGGCGCCGACCGCGGTCGCGCCGGCCCCCGCGACCGAGACCACGGCCCCGGCAGCCGAGGCCGTCGACAACCTGTCGTTCGACCCCGCCGCCAAGGGCGGCACGCTGATCATCGGGCAGGGTCAGGAGCCGGACTCGCTGTACCTCTACGGCACCGGCATGCTGGCCTCGTCCCACATCTTCCACAGCCTGTACGACGGGCCGATCGACACCCTCGACTTCGACTACCAGCCCGTGATCCTCGAGTCGTTGCCGAAGATCGAGGACGGCGGGCCCGACGCCGTGCTCGAGATGGTCAGCGTGGCGGCGGGCGACCGTTATGTCGATCCAGAGACCCAGGAAGTCGTCACGGCCACCCAGCAGGTGGCCGATCTCCCGCAGCTCACCGTGCGCTTCAGGCTCGTCGACGGCGTCACGTGGCAGGACGGGACGCCCGTGACGGCCCACGACTCGGTGTTCTCGCAGCAGCTCAGCTGCGATCCGCTGACGCCGGTCAGCAAGTACGTCTGCGAGCGGACCGCCAGCTACACGGCGGTCGACGACGCCACGGTCGAGTGGAAGAGCCTGCCGGGGTTCACCGACCAGACTTACTACTCCAACTACTACACCCCCCTGCCCCGCCATCAGCCCGCCGCGGACGGCCAGACCAAGATGGCGGACATGGACGCCGCGGCGATCCTCAAGGACGAGGCGTTCAGCCGCAAGCCGTATGCCTACGGCGCGTTCATGGTCGGCGAATGGGTGGCGGGCGACAGCGTCACGCTCGAGCGCAACCCCCACTACTGGCGCGCCGCGGAGGGCCTGCCATTCCTCGACAAGGTCGTGCACCGCTTCATCCCGAACGGGGACTCGCTGATCCAGGCGGCCGTGGCCGGCGATATCGACGTGGCCACCACCGACGGGCTCGACGTCAGCCAGGCCGAGGTCATCGACGGCGCCGTCGCCGAGGGGAAGATCATCGCAAGCTACCTGACCGGCACGACGTGGGAGCACATGAACTTCAACCTCGACCCGGTGGACGACCGTCCGCCGCTGGGCGCGTGCCTCCCGATCCGGCAGGCGGTGGCGCACGCCACCGACCGCCAGAACATGGTCGACGAGGTCATGCTCGGCAAGTCGCGCGTGGCGCACACGTTCGTGCCCGAGGAGCACTGGGCCTACCCGCCCGAGGACATGCTCGTGACGTACGACTACGACCCGGCCAAGGCCGAGCAGATCCTCGACGACTTCGGCTTCAAGGACGCCGACGGCGATGGGATCCGCGAGGCTCAGACGAACATCACGTGCCCGATCACCGTCGGGCTGGACGGGGCGACCAAGGCCCTCACGATCCCGGCCGGGACGCGGCTCGAGCTCGAGCTGATGACGACCGAGGGCCGGCCGTACCGCGAGCAGACGACGCTCCTCATGCAGCAAAACCTCAAGAACGTCGGCATCGACGCCAGCCTGCAGTACATCGCGTCCAACACATTCTTCGGCGACGGGCCGGATGGGCCGGTGTTCGGGCGGCGCTACGATCTGGCCGAGTACGCGTTCTCGTTCGGCGTGATGCCGCCGGTGAGCCGCTACTACTGCACCGACGTCCCCAGCGCCGACAACGCGTGGGCCGGCGGCAACCACCCGGCGTGGTGCAACCCGGCGTACGACCGGGCCGCCAAGGAAGCCGAGAACACGCTGGAGCGGGCTCAGGCGCTGCCGCTCTACCACGAGGCGCTGCGGCTCCTGATGCAGGAGATCCCGGCGCTGGGGCTGTACGCGCGGGTCAACGTGCGCGTCGCGAGCCCCGACCTCGTGAACTTCAAGCCGAACCCGTCGCACCCCAGCGAGGCCTGGAACATCGAGAGCTGGGGGTTCGCGACGGCGAGGCCTTGATCGCCGGCGGGGTGCCGCGCTTCCGCCGGCACCCCGCCCTGGGCTATCCTTGACCTCGAACCCCCGTTCTACCCAGAGGTCCCCGTCATGCCCGACTTCAAGGTCGTCAGCCCGTTCGAGCCCGCCGGAGACCAGCCGCAGGCCATCGACAAGATCGTCGACGGCCTGCGGCGCGGCCTGCGCTTTCAGACCCTGCTCGGCGCCACCGGCACCGGCAAGACGTACGTCATGAGCAAGGTCATCGAGGCGGTCAACCGGCCGACCCTGGTGATGGCGCACAACAAGACGCTGGCGGCCCAGCTGTACAGCGAGTTCCGTGAGTTCTTCCCCGCGAACGCCGTCGAGTACTTCGTCAGCTACTACGACTACTACCAGCCCGAGGCCTACATCCCGCGCACCGACACCTACATCGAGAAAGACTCGCAGATCAACGACGAGATCGATCGCCTGCGGCTGGCGGCGACGAGCGCGCTCTTCGAGCGGCGCGACGTGATCATCGTGGCCAGCGTCAGCTGCATCTACGGCCTCGGCTCGCCCGAGGACTACGGCCAGGTGGTCGTGCGCCTCAGGCCGGGCGAGCGGCGCGATCGCACCAAGCTCCTGCGGCACCTCGTGGAGATCCAGTACGACCGCAACGACTACGACCTGCGGCGCGGCACCTTCCGCGTGCGCGGCGACACGCTGGAGATCCAGCCGGCCTACGAGGAGCACGCGTATCGGGTGGAGATGTTCGGCGACGAGATCGAGCGCATCTCGCGCGTGGACCCGCTGACCGGCGAGGTCACCGAGGTGCGCGATCGGCTCGACATCTACCCCGCGCGGCACTTCATCACGCCGCGCGACAAGCTGAACGGGGCGCTCGGGGCCATCGAGGAAGAGCTCGAGGCCCGCGTCGAGGAGCTCGAGCGCGCCGGCAAGCTCCTCGAGGCCCAGCGCATCCGGATGCGGACGCGCTACGACCTCGAGATGCTTCAGGAGCTGGGCTATTGCACCGGCATCGAGAACTACTCGCGGCACCTGGCCCGGCGCGGCGAAGGTGAATCGCCGTGGACCCTCCTGGACTACTTTCCCGACGACTATCTGGTAATCGTGGACGAGAGCCACATCATGCTCTCGCAAGTCGGCGCGATGTACAACGGCGACCGCTCACGCAAGCTGACGCTTGTGGACCACGGCTTCCGCCTGCCCTCGGCGCTCGACAACCGGCCGCTCCGCTTCGAGGAGTGGGAGGGACGCCTGTTCCAGGCGGTGTTCACCTCGGCCACCCCGGGACCATACGAGCTGAAGCACTCGCAGCAGGTCGTGGACCTCGTCATCCGGCCGACGGGCCTGGTCGACCCGCAGATCGTCATCCGCCCGACGAAGGGGCAGATCGACGACCTCGTCACCCGGGTTCGCGAGCGCACCGCGCTCAGCCAGCGCGTGCTCGTGACGACGCTGACCAAGCGGATGGCGGAAAACCTCAGCGAGTACCTCCGCGAGGTCGGCGTCAAGGTCCACTACCTGCATAGCGAGGTCGAGACCCTCGAACGGATCGAGATCCTGCGCGACCTGCGCTGCGGCGTGTACGACGTCGTCGTCGGCATCAACCTGCTGCGCGAGGGGCTGGACCTGCCGGAGGTCAGCCTGGTGGCGATCCTCGACGCCGACAAGCAGGGCTTCCTGCGCAGCGCGACGTCCTTGATCCAGACCATCGGCCGCGCGGCGCGGCACCTCGACGGCACGGTGGTGATGTACGCCGATCAGGTCACCGACGCCATGCGGCGCGCCATCGACGAGACCAACCGTCGGCGCGAGAAGCAGGAAGCCTACAACGCCGCGCACGGCATCACCCCGCGCTCGGTGGTCAAGGCCGTGCACGACCTGACCGAGCGCGTCAAGAAGGTCGCCGAGGACCAGGCGCCATACGCCGTCGAGCCGGCCCAGATCCGGCCGGCAGAGCTCGGTCAGATCATCCACGAGCTCGAGGCCGAGATGCAGAAGGCCGCCGCCGAGCTCGCGTTCGAGCGCGCCGCGTTGCTGCGCGATCAGATCGCCGAGCTGCGCGAGACGCTCCGCGTGCTCGACGGGCGACCCGAATGGGAGCGCATGCGCGACCCACGCCCGGAGGATCACGTGGTCGCGGCGGCCGAGCCGTGACCCCGCGGCGGCGCACACCGCTGTCCGCAGCTTTTTGACGGTATTACGACCGCCGAGGGTTTGACAGCACCGTCTCTCAACCTTAGAATCGGCCGGATCGCCGCGCGTCCTTCGGCGCGTGTGCTCATGCCCCTCGGAGGGAGAAGGAAGCCTGATGACACCGCAAGACGATGCCCCGTACGGCATTTTCCGGGCCGCGTACAGCTTCATCACTTGGGCCGGCACGGCCTTGATGGCCGCCATCCTGGTGTGGGTGGTGTGGACGATGTTCATGAACACGTCGGCCGGCACCTCGCAGTCGCAAGCGCTCGAGACGGTGCGGCCGACGCAGACGGCGCTGGCCGAGCTGTATTCCGGCAGCGGACCGCGCCCGCCGGCCATCCCCCCCATCTGCACGAGCTGCCACACCATCGCCGGCAAGGGTAATCAGGTGTGCCCGAACCTCAACGAGATCGGCCGGATGGCCGCGCAGCGCATCGCCGACCCGAGCTACACCGGCACGGCCACCACGGCCGCCGACTACATCCGCGAGAGCATCCTCGAGCCCGGCAAGTACTGCGTGCCGAACGAGGCCGGGAAGGTGTACTGCACCAACGGCGTGAGCGTCATGCCGGCCGGCCTGGCCGCCCAGGTCACCGACATGGATGCGCTCGTGGCCTGGCTGGCCACGCAGGGCGTGCCGGCCGAGGCGGGCGAGCCGGCCGCTGGCGACGCCGAGGCGTCGGAAGGCGCGGCCGAGACGACGCCGTCGTCGACGGATGACGGCGCTGCCACGGGCGACGATGCGGCCGGATCACCCGCGCCGGCCGATGCGGCGACCGCGACGCCGGCGGGCACGGGCTTCTAGCGCGGCGCGGTCCGCTGGACCAAAGACCAGTCAAAAGAAGGGGCCCCGCCGATTGGCGGGGCCCCTTGGCATTGATGACCTCTCAGGATGCGCGGTGCTTCAGGCAACCCGCGGGGCCCGTCAATCCCACGGGCTCGTGAGCGGCGCGATCACCTGCGCCGGATCGAACCGCCGGGCCGGCCCCGGCGAAACGTCGGTCTCGATCCGGACGTTGTCGATGAACGCGCCCCCCATGAACGTCGTCGGCATCGCGCCGTCCTGCGGGTTGGGGTCGCGCGACATGAAGAGGAACTCCATGAGCGGCGCGGGATCCTGGCTCAAATCCACCTCGCGATACGGCGGGTACACTTCGCGCGCCTGCAGCATGTCGATGCGCAGGGGATCGGCGAAGAACCGCTCGGGGTACTGCGACGTCAGGGCGACCAGCACGATGCGCTCGGGCTCCTGGTTCTCGCGCGGCTTGAGGTAGCTCACGAACAGGCCGTCCGCCGCCACGCCCGCCTCCTCGAAGATGCGCGTGTTGAGCCAGAAGTCGACCAGGAAGTCGAGCTGCGAAGGTGGGGTGCTGAACCGGCTGAGATCGATCGCGAGCATGGCCGAGCTGTTCGCGCCTGATGGATAGACATCCTCGCATGTCAGCCGGCTGCCATCGTCGCCGCTGCCCACGGCCCACAGGCTTTGGGTTCCGTTGGAGGCGCGGCACTGGCTCAGGCCCCACTGGTAGTCGCCGAACGTCATGAGGTCAAGGTCCATCATGGTCCACAGCGACGGGTCGGGGATGGCGCTCGAGTCGAAGTCGTCGATCGTCCAAAGATAGGTGTCGGACGGCCCGTCGAAGCGTGGTGCAACCGCGCCACCGGCTCCGTCGGCCAAGCGCCCGTGCGTTGGCTGGCTCCGCGCGACGCGCGCCGCCTCCGCCTTCGCACGGGCATACGCGGCGGCGCCCGCAGGCACCGGATGGGCATCGAGGAAGGCCTTCACGGCATCAGGCATCGGACCACCGGGGAGCGGGATGCCTGTGTCGAGTCGGGCCGATTCGGGAGCCGGGCCGGCCGGGCTCGCGGCGGCGTGCGTCGCCGTCGCCAGCCCCATGCCCACGGCCAGCGCGGCCAAGGTCAACTTGCGCATGAGCTTTCGTCTCCTCTCGCCCACGGCGTGCGTTGCACCGTGGGCATCGAACCGGACGCATCGCGGAAATGTCCTTCGGCCACATCGAATCTGACATGTCTGCCGAAGCTCCAAAGCTGGTAAAACAGTATAACACGCGCCGGCACCTATGTCAAAGTCAGCCGCCGCGGCCGGGCGGTCCGTCGGAGGCGGTCACGGGCGGGTGGGGCGCGTCTCCTGCAATGCCGGATCAGCATGCCGAATGAAGGCCTCGACATCGCGCGCCGCGGCGTCCGCCCGCGGGTCGCCGGCCCGGGACAGGGCATCCCGGCGGAACTCCAGGAAGGTGCGGTTCCACGCCGGATACGGATCGAAGCGCGTGGCCACCTCGAGCTGGAGCTCAGGCGGGAGATGCGGTCCGATGGCCGCCAGGGCATCTCGGCGAGCGGGCTCCGCCAGCCCGCCCGGGAACGGCTCGCGCAGCGGCTCCAAAAGCGCCCGCGCATGGTCGGGCTGCCCCGCCGCCAACCGCACCGCCAGCGCGAGGGCGCTCTCGGCCGACGCCTCCCGGGACCACACCTGCCCCCGCAAGGCGGCGAACCCCTCGACGAGGTGCTCCACGGCCGTGTCGGGCGCCCCGTTGCGCGCCGCGGTCTCGGCGGCCGCGAACCGGGCATCCGCTGGCCAGTCATCGACGAGCGGACCGATCCGCGGCCGCACATCTTCCGGCGCCGCCGTTCGGGCCGCCGACTCAAGCAGCACGAGCGCC
The DNA here is from genome assembly GCA_964415605.1 of uncultured Anaerolineales bacterium. Taxonomy (GTDB): domain Bacteria; phylum Chloroflexota; class Anaerolineae; order Epilineales; family Epilineaceae; genus UCB3. The sequence goes on from CAYQBA010000008.1 coordinate 29,988, forward strand.
GCCATCGGTCCATTCGGCTCGCCGGGCCACAGGCGCACGACGTCGGCGTAGCGCCGATCGACGAACGCCAGCACGGCCTCGGCGCGGCGCCGATCGTCGCCCACGAGCTCGGGGGGCACGACGAAGCCGGTGTCGTCGGCGGCAAGCATCAGCAGGCGTTCGAGCTGGATGCGCCGTGCATCGACCTGCCCGACGAGGTGGGCGGGAACGTCGGCGTTGGCCGCCAGGGCCATCGACAACACCTGACCCGCGTCGAAGGCACTGGCTTGCGAAAGTGCCCGGGCGAACCCGTACTCGAGCCGGTTGCGGTCGTCGGTGTTGCGCTCGCCGTTGATCGCGGCGATGCGGCGCGCCACGTCGGGGGTCGCCAGGTGCCGGGCCAGGACGCCTTCCACCGAGTCGGTGAGCCAGACCCGTCGGATCGCCTCGGCGTACGGTGGCTGTGCGATGCGCGTGCGCAGCTGGTCCATGGGGTAAGCGGGCGGCGCGAGATGGCAGATGAACAGCAGGTCGCCCATCTCGGTGACCCAGGTCTCGACGAACGGAAACACCGACGCCAACGTCGCGTACACCAGGCGGACCGCCCGCGAGTCGACCTCGTAGCCCTGGAGCCACTGCCCGAAGAGGCCGCCAGGCGCCAATCGACCCTTGACGGCGGCATAGTACTCCTCGGTGTACAGCGTGGCCACGCCGGCGCGGTAGGGGTTGGACGGCTCGGAGACGATGAGATCGTAGACCGGTCCCCGGGTCACAAGCAGCTCGCGGGCATCGCCGGCGATGAGCCGCACGTTGGGCTTGTCGAGAGCGCCGCGGTTGACGGGCGCGAAGAACTCGCGCGCCAGCGCCGCGATGCCCGGCTCGATCTCGGCGACGTCGACCCGCTGCATGCCGGGCACGTCCGCCAGCCAGCCCGCGGTCGTGCCCGTGCCAAGCCCGACCACGAACGCGGTCCGGGGCTCGGGATGCAGCATCGCGGGGAGCAAGCCGAGCATCACCTGGGTGTCGGCGTCGCCGAACGCCGTGCCGTCGGACTTGCCGCCCACCAGCAGCGCGTGTCCGCTGCCGCCGATCGCCACGGCCACGCTGGCTTCGCGCCCCTCGATCTCGCGCAGCACGTCGCTCCGGCGCTCGGTCTGCCACTCGCGCAACCCGTTGACCGTCGTCGGCAGGGCGCCAATGCGGCCGTAGCCGATCGGCACATGGCGCCACGCCGCCGTCGGTCCCGGCAGCGCGAGCACCAGGAAGGCGGCGCACACCCACAGCCCCGCCGTCGCGGCCAGGTCCAGCCGGCTGGCGGCGCGGATCGCCAGCACCGCGGCGCCGAGGCTCAGGCCCAAGGTCAGCCCGACGACGAGCCGCCAGCTGCCGGTCGCCGCAAGCCCGGGCACCAGGATGAAGCCGCCGGCCAGCGCCCCGGCGACCGCGCCGAGGGTATTGGCGGCGTACGCGTGGCCGACGTCGCGCCCGGCATCGCGCGCGCCTTCGCCGAGCAGCCCCACGAGGAGTGGGAACTGCACGCCGGCGAGCAGTGACGGGCCGAGCACGAGGAGCCCCGTGACCAGCGCCCAGCCGGTGATCTGACCGGCCAGGCCGAGGGCGCGCAACCCGTTCACGTGGTAGGCAAACACCGCGATGCTGTCGCCCAGCGCCCATGGCACGGCCAACAGCAGGGCTTGCCAGGCAGACACGCGGGCCAGCGACCGCGGTGAGACGGCGCCCGGGTACGGTGCCCACCACCACCGATACAGCAGCCCGCCCGCGCCAATGCCGGCCAGGGCGACGGCCAGGATCAACCCGAAGCCGTAGAGCGACGACCCCACGAGCGGCGCCAGCATGCGGAACCAGACGAGCTCCATGAGGAAGAACGCGAATCCGGTGATGGCGGCGGCCAAGAAGACGAAGCGGGGCGCGACCCGCTGGCCGACCGCGTCGGGAGCGAGCGGTCCGGCCGAGGGCCGCCCGGTCCTGTGGCTCGCGCCGGCCGCCTGCGCGCCCCCAGAGACAGGGCGGGCTTGCCGTCGGGGATCGGGGTCGTTGCCCCGGCCGCGGGCCACCCACACCGCCGCCGCGCCGACCGCGAGGTTGACCGCCGCGGCCGCCCAGACCGTCGCACGGATGCCCCAGGCCTCGAGCAGCCAGAACGTGCTGGCCATGACGCCGGCCACCGCCCCGAGCGTGTTGAGCCCGTAGAGCACCCCCAGGTCGCCGCGCTGAGCATCGCGCTCGGCGCGCACGGCCTCGGCCCACTTGAAGGCCGCCGGGAGGCTGCCGCCCATCAGCACGCACGGCGCGGCGAGCACCACCGCGGACAACCCGAGCTGGAGCAGCGTGGCCGGCCCGAGGCCGAGGGCCGTGATGCCGCCGGTGCGGACGTACAACGCCCGTACGGCGGCCAACAAGAAGGGTGTGAGCAAGGCCGATGCGCCGACGCCGATCTCGATGAGGCCGTACAGCCGCAAAGGATCGTGCACGGTCTCGGAGCGCCGCCCCAGCAGGGCGCTCCCCGCACCCAGTCCACCCATGAAGATGGCCAGCACCGCGGCGGCCGCCGGCGTCGCACCGCCGAAGACCAGCCGGAGGTCCCGCAGCCAAGCGGTCTGGTAGACAAGCGCGCAAGCCCCCGACAGGCAGAGCAGGAAGCCGAGGAAGGGCAGTCGAAGGGTCGGGCGAAGCGTCATGGGGATGGGTCCTGACGTGGCATGCATGGCGTCGTCGACGGGCGGTCACGCGACGGGGCGACGACGGTGCCGCGCATCACGGCGCGCCCGGTCCGCCGGTCACGCCGCCGGCGGCCGGCAGCTCGGATTGAAACGACCATGCGTCTGGCCCTGGATCGTAAGCGAACACGAACACCCGCTCGCGCCGCTCGCTGGCGACCTTCAAGCTGTAGGTGAAGTCGAAGGTCTGGATGGTCATCTCCGGCGCCGGGCCCGGGCCGATGCGGATACGGCGGGCCTTGTCGTGCGTGCCGTCCGGCAGGTCCGCCAACGAGAGCTCGTGGCGCGGCTCGCCGACGAAGTCGCCGGCGGCGTCGAGCGCGACCGAGTAGATGTCCGGCCGGCGCGCCAGGCCGTAGTACAGCCGCTTGCCGTGAGTGCCGTTGAACGCGGCCAGCCCGAAGGGGTCGGCCCCGTCGAGGTGGCTTGCGACGGCGCCCGAGGTCAGGTCGATCCGGTGGATCCGGCCGGCCTCCGTGCTGGCAGTCGAGCCGGCCACCGACGCGGCGTAGAGGCTGTGGGTGTCGCAGTCGTAGGCCAGGCCGATCACGCCAAACGGGTTGGCGCCGGACGGGGGCTGCTCCGCGGGCAGATCGACCAGCTCTGCCATCGCCATGCTGTGTCCGTCGACGCGATACACCCTGTTCTGCATCGCCGGCGGGTTCTCCTCCAGGCTGACCAGCGGCACGGGCGCCACGTAGACGTTGCCGTCGCGGTCGTAGACGAACGGCCCCAGGTAGCCGGCGTCGTCCCAGGACGGGTGCTGGAACACGCCGCCGGCATCCAGCGGCTTGTCGGGATCGATCACGGCCAGCCCCTTGACCCCCTCGACCGATGTGCCGAGGGCCGCGCGCGGGCCGAGGCCCATGGCCGCGGTGAACGATGGGCGCGCCTGGCAGCCCGTGACGCCGCCGAGCGGGCGATCCCCCTCGAGAGCGCCGCTGCCCGATCCAGACGGCCCGCCGGCGAAGAGCCATGCGGCGAGTCCGGCCAGGCCGATGGCGGCGGCGAGGCCCATGACGGCGCCGCGCGCCCGGCGCGTCTTCGCGCCCGCGCCGGGCGGCGGGGCGGCCGGTCGCATCGACCTGGCCGCCGGGCCGTCGCCGCCGGTGTCAGCAGGCCGGTGTCGCCTGGTCATCGGTCTGGACCGTGTGCGCGGGGGTCCGCGGTCACGGCCCGCGCCCGATCGGCACGAAGCGCGGTCCGAACGCGCACGGGAAGATCCGCGCCGTGGACCGCCCGTCCTCGACCGCGGCCTCGGCCCAACAATACTCGGCGCCCGGCACGTCGGAGTTGACCAGCTGCGGCACGTACCAGAGCACGACGTCGGTAGCCGCGACGCTTTCCGGAGGAGTCATGAACTTCTCCGGGCCTTGCCGGTGATCGGCGTTGCAGCACGGGCCGATCGTCAGGAGATCGCCGTCGCCCTCGTCGGCGTGATGGCGGGTGACATAGACCCAGGCATCGTCCCCGTGGCTGCCGTCGCCCATCTGGCCGCGGTTGGGTTCGACGAGGAACCCGCCCCCATCTCGATCCAGGATGCGAAGCTGATAGCCGTCGGGCGTGTAGGGCGTGGCCGCGTCCAGCGCGCGCCAGCCTTCCTCGGACCACGGTTGCCATCCGGCGCCGTCCCAGGCCGACACCGTGTCGGCGGTGCCGTCGCCGCCCGCCGTCACGTCGATGCGAAGGACCGGCCGGTAAGTCCCCTGGTTGCCACACCCGCGGCCGAGGTTGGCGCCGCCAACGCGGAACCGCCCGTCGCGGTAGAGCTCGAAGCGCTGAGTGTAGCGGTAGTTGCACGGCGCCGGCCACAGCTCGCTCCGGAAGTCCTGGACGATGGCGAAACCGGCGGCATCGCCCCCTGTGCTTTCCACCGCGGGGAGCGCCTCGACCACCGGCCCGTTGAACGCGACGACCGACGCCGTGCTGAACTGCGGGCAACCGACGGCGTCGCTGTACCCGAACCCGTCGGTGCCGGAATAGCTGACGTGCCAGTCGACCAGCTTGGCGGATCGCATGACCTGGCGGCCCTGGAAGCGGACGTCGGTCAGCTCGAGGCCATCGGATGGGGTCAGCCGGTATTGGAGCGACCAACCGTCCTGCTCGAGCGCCGTCGATCGCTCGCAGTACCTGGCCATCACGACCTCGTCCTGGAGGGCCTTCTCGGTGATGGCGGCGCTCCGCGCCTGTCCCAGCTCCGTCCAACGCGTGCCGACCAGCCGCCCGTCGGTCAGGTCCACGATGGCCCACAGCGCGCGATCGCCCTGAATGAACGTCGGCGCCACGCACAGGTGGCGCGAGCGCTCGCAGCGGCTGCCGTTGAGCGCCGTCTTGACGTTGGGCATGCCGGCATCGGCTTGAGCGGGTGCCTCTCCCAACGCCTCGATGACCTCGGGCGATCGGATGGCGATCTCGGCGGCGAGGTCGGCCAAGGTGTCGGGAATCTCGGGCTGCGTGTCGGGCCGCGGCTCGGCGGCGACGAGACGGCCCGCGGCGACGTCGACGGTCGCGACGAGCGTGGCGTTGGTGGCATGGTTGTAGATCTCGACGCGGTGGCAGCGGGCCGACCGGCACGCCGCGGTGGCCGCCGTGACGTCCGCGGGCAGCACCGGCCGCACCTGCATGACCTCCGCCCGCAGGGCAACCCCGGTCTGCGCGTCGCGCGCCGTGGCCTGGACCGCCGCCTGCGCCAGGGCCAGGTCTTGCGCTGCGCGCCGCTCGGCGTCCAGATCGCCGCCGAAAGGGAGGATCGGCGCGGCGCTCGCCAGCGCCACCGACCACGCCGCCTCGCGGGTCGCGAGCGCCGGCACGCGAGACCAGAGGTCATCGGGAGACTCCGACCCGGCCAGCATCGGCCGCGGGTCGACCGTGGCGGCGGGGGCGGCGGGCGTTGGTAGGGGCGCCGTGGCGGGGGCGCCCGCCGCGCACGCGGCGATGAGCACGAGCCCCGGCAGGGTGATGGCGACACCACCGCCGAGGCGGCGCCTCACGACCGCGCGATCGGGACCGTTCGATGTGGCCATTCGGCTATTGTACCGCGCCACCGCCTGAAGTGAAGGTCAGACGGGGCCGGTGGCGTGCGCCCAAACGCGCGCCACCGGCCCCGCCACCCTCCATCAGCCGAGGATCACGCCCGCGAACCGCAGGCCCGCCTCGATGTGCGATGCTTCACGGCGTGTAGTCCGGATCCCACGGGTTCTCCAGCTCGCCTTCCGCGGAAAACGGGTTGCCGTTGGCGAACAGCGGCGACCCGGCGCGGGTCTCGAGCGGGACCTCGTGGACGATCCGGGGCGCCTGGTACGCCTTTCGCGACGATGATCCGGCGACCGCGGCGGCCGCCGGGGCGCGGAGCCCCGCCGGGCTGGCCGTGGACACCCTGTCGCCGCGCGGACCGGCGGCGCCGCTCGCCGGGCCTGCCGTCGCCGAGCCGGCGGCGTCGACCCGCGGGCGCGATTCGCCGCGGCGCGACCCGACCGCGGCCGCGATCCCCAGCATCAGCGCCGCCAGCGCCAGAAGCGGCGCCGTCGTCTCGCCTCCGCCCGTCGCCACCGCCGACAGACGGTTGACCACGACGGCCGTCGGGCTGAACTGCCACTGATAGTCCTCAACCTCGCCGTTCTGGGCCGCGCCGAGGAAGTCGCCCGCGTCGAGCGAACCGCCCGGCAGCTGGCTTGGATCGAAGGCCCGGAAGCGCGCGCCAACCGTCGTGCCGGTGACGTAGGTGTTCGGGATGGTGACCTGCACGACTTGCGTGCCCGTGACCGTGCCCAGGTCGAAGAACTCGCCTGGCCCGAACATGCCGTCGTTGTTGAAGTCCAGCCACGCCCCGACCCGGCCGCTGCCGCCGTTCACCGTGACGCTGAGGTCCACGGTCGCGTTCGGCGCCCAGTTCGTCGCGAGCGAGCGCGTCACCCCGTCCTCGTCGGCGCCGTCGCCGATGGCGCCGACGGACGGCTGGCCGTTCGGATCGATGTCGCCGATCGTCGGGCCGAGGTACAGCGCCCCCGGCACGTGACGCGGGCCGCCAGCGGCCAGCGACGTGCTGTAGGTGTCGGGCAGGTCGCCCCAATCCGCCAGCGGCACGAAGCCGGCGTCGTACGACGCGGCCGTGTCGGTCAGGTTGGAGAGCGCCATGTTGGTGACGCCCTCGAGCGGCTGGGCCGGCACGGCCGTGGCGCCGTCCCAGTTGTTGTCGGTGAACGCCGTCCCCGCCCCGGTGGGCGACTCGTCAAAGCCCGCGGGCGTCGTGAACGACAGGCTGAACGTCGGCTCGCCGCCGCCGGCGCCGTCGAAGTCCTCGTCGAGGAGCAGGTTGCCGAAGCTGTACGCGCCGTCGGACGCGCTGAAGGTCACCAGCGTGGCGCTGTCGCCGTTGGGGTAGCTGATGGCCAGCGTGACCTTGACGCCGCCCAGGCCCGGCTCGCCCATGTCCTGGACGCCGTCGCCGTCGAGGTCGCTCCAGACGAAGTTGCCGACCGCGCCCGGGTCGACGCTGTAGCCGAAGTCCGCCGTGCTGTTGGTGGGCGTCCCCGGCGTCAGCGTCACGCCGTACACCGTCGGCTGGCTGTTGTCCTCGGCGCCTGGCGTGCCGCCCAGCGGGTGCCAATAGCCATCGAGCTTGTTGGCATCGTCGGTCACCACCACCAGGAACCTGGCGTCGCCGCCGCCGTCGTCGGTCGGCAGGCCGCCGACGCTGTAGTTGCCGTTCGCGTCGGTGACCGCCTGGCCCACGACCGGCTCGTTGGGGTCGACCTGACCGTCGCCGTCGAGATCCCAGTAGACCACGACCGTGACGCCCGCGATGCCGGATGTCTCACCGGCGTCGCGCGTGCCGTCGGCGTCCACGTCCTTCCAGACCTCGCCGTCGATGGCGCCGGTGCCGCGGTAGCCGAAGTCCTGGTCGAGCTTGATCTGGCCCGCCGTCACCGTCACGGTGGACTGGTGCGCGCTGCCGGTGCCGTCGGCGTCGAACGTCTGCGTCATGCCTGCCGGCGGCGTCACCTTGACGACGTACGTGCCGGCCGCGAGGCCGCCGAACGCGTAGTTGCCGTTCTCGTCGGTGATCGCCGAGGCCAGGAGGACGGTGCCGGTGCTGTCGTACAGCCCGACCGTCGCGCCCTCGAGGCCGGGCTCGCCCGCGTCCTGCACGCCGTCGTTGTCAGCGTCCACCCACACCCGATCGCCGATCAGCGCCGTGGCGGGGGTCTGGCCGGGCGCCGTGTAGCCGAAGTCGGCGGTGAGGACGTCGGCGCCGGCCGCGAGCGTCACGTCGGCCAGGTTGGGCGTGCCGATGCCGTCGGCGTCGTACGACGGGGTCTTCCCCTGCAGCACGGCGGCCGTGTCGTCGACGCGTACGAGGTAGTCGCCGGCAGGCAGCCCGTCGAACAGGTATTGGCCGTTGGCGTCGGTCGTGGTCGTGGCGATCACCTCGCCCGGATCGATCACGCCGTCGTTGTCGAGGTCGCGGGCCAGGAGCACCGTTACGCCCGGGATGCCGTTCTCGCCCCCGTCGACCACCCCGTCGGCGTCGGCGTCGAACCAGACCGTGTCGCCGATGCTGCCGTCGAGCGGCCCGTCGTTGACCGTCGGCTGATAGCCGAAGTCGGCGTTGACGTAGGCGTCGCCCGGCGCCAGCACCACGGGCGTCGTCGTCCGGTGGTCGTTGGCGCCGGTCGTGCCGTAGTGGTCCGGGTCGCCGGTCTGCGTGTAGCCGGCCGGCCCGGTGACGGCGACGACGTAGCTGCCGGCGGGCAGGTCGTAGAACACGTAGCTGCCGTCGGGCTCGGTCGTCGTCGTGCCCGTGCCGGTCGCCCCGTTCTGGTCCTTGGCCGCGGTGTAGGGCGTGTCGTAGACGCCGTTCAGGTCGGGATCGTAGAAGATCGTGACCGTTGCGCCGCCGAGGCCGGGCTCGCCCGCGTCCTGGAAGCCGTCGCCGTCGGCGTCGACCCACACGCGGTCGCCGATGGCGCCCTTGGCGCCGGCCGGCGGGTTGTTGGCGCTGCCCCAGTTGAAGCCGAAGTCGGCGGTCAGGTCCTCGTCGTTGGCGCCGAGCGTCACCGGGTAGCCGTCGACATCCGGCCCGCCGCCGTCGTTGTCGCTGAAGTCCTGGTTGCCGTAGTCGGTGCCGGGGTTGGCCAGCGGCGTCTGTGCAACACCGCTCGGCAGCGTCGCCGTGTCGACGTCGACCTGGTAGGTGCCCGGCGTCAGGTTGCCGAAGCGGTACTCGCCGTCGGCGTCGGTGACGGTCGTGGCCAGGAGCACGGTGTGCGTCGCGTCCCACAGCTCGACCGTCACGTTGGGCAGGCCCGGCTCGCCGGGATCCTGGATGCCGTCGGCGTTCTCGTCGAGCCACACGCGGCTGCCGATGCTGCTCGTCGGCGCCGGCAGGTGGTAGCCGAAGTCCTGATCGGTGACGTTCGCGCCCGCGATCGTCGCCGGCTCGACCGCGTCGGTCGGGATCTGCGTGGTCTGGGTGTAGCCGTTGACCCGCGTCGACGTCGCGTCGGACACGAGCAGGTAGTTGCCGTTGGGCAGGTCGGTGAACGTGTAGTCGCCGTTGGCGTCGGTCACCGCGGTGCCGATCAGCGGGTCGGTCGGGTCGATCTCGCCGTTGTTGTCGAGGTCGCGGTAGAGCCGGACGGTCGCGCCGAGCACCGGCGTGTCGGTGCCGGCCTCGTCGGTCGGGACGGCGCCGCCGTTGCCGTTGACGTCGTCGAACACGCGGCCGCTCAGGCTGAAACCCGCGCCCGGCGCCGTGTAGCCGAAGTCGGCGTTGAACGACTGGAGGCTCAGCGCCGTCAGCTCGACCGGGAACGGGTCGGCCTGGCTCTGGTCGTTGGTGTTGGGCGTGCCGGTCGTCTTGGTCATGCCCTCGAGCACCCCACCCGCGGCCGTGTTGGCGGCCGCGACGTCGACGAGGTACTTGGCGGCGCCGAGCCCGAGGAACTCGTAGGCGCCGTTGATGTCGGTTGTCGTGCTCCGGATCAGGTTGTCGACGGCCGGGTCGAGGAGACCGTCGCCGTCGACGTCCTGCCACAGGTCGACCGCCACGCCTTCCACCCCGGGCTCGCCGGCGTCGCGCGTGCCGTCGCCGTCGAGGTCGTGCCAGACCTGGTTGCCGATGGCGCCGGCGGTCGGCGCGTACGGGAAGTCGGCGTTGTTGTAGTCCTGGCCGGCCGTCAGCATGATCGTGCCGGTCGGGTTGGTGCCGGCCGAGAGGTTGAGGCCCGCCAGCACCTGGTCGACGTCGGTCACCACCACGCGGTAGTTGCCGGCCGGCAGGCCGACGAAGTCGTAGGCGCCGTTGGCATTGGTGACCGTCGTGGCCAGCACGACGTCGTCGGGCGTGCCGAACGTGTTGTCGGTGCCCGGGCCGACGAGGTTGAGCGAGACGTTCGGGATGCCGGGCTCGCCGACGTCTTGCGTGCCGTCGCCGTCGCTGTCGAAGAACACGGTGTCGCCGATGGAGCCGGTCGTGCCGCCGTTGAACCCGAAGTCCAGCGTCAGGTTGTCGGAACCGGCCTGGACGAGCGCCGGGCGGCTGATCGGGCCGTTGGTCGGCGCCGGGTTGTAGCCCGCCGGCAGCGTGGCGGGGTTGACCGCCACGGTGTACGTTCCCGGCGCCAGGCCGGTGACGAGCCACAGGCCGTCGGGATCGGTGACCACGGTGCACGGCGCGCAGCCGGGGCCGTTGACGGTCACGGTCACGCCGCCGATGCCGGGCTCGCCGGGATCCTGGACGCCGTCGCCGTCGTAGTCGTACCACACGCGGTCGCCGAGGGCGCTGCCGGCCGTCGGGCCGTAGCCGAAGTCGGCGTCGGGGTAGATCTCGCCCTCGCTAAGGTTGACCATCGCGCTGGGATCGGTGGTGCCGGTCGTCGGCGCGATGCCTGCGGGCAGCGTCGTCCCGTCGACGTCGACGAAGTAGTTGCCGGCCGGCAGGCCGTCGAACAGGTAGCGGCCGTCGAGGCCGGTCGTCGTCGTGTCGACGAGCGTGTCGGTGCCGCTGTTGAAGACGCCGTCGCCGTTGTCGCGGTACAGCCGCAGCGCGACGTTGGGCAGGCCCGCCTCGGCGCCGTCCTGCACGCCGTCGCGATCCGCGTCGAGCCACACCCGATCGCCGATGGCGCCGGTCTCGGGCGACCGCGCGTAGCCGAAGTCGATGCCGGTGATGTTGGCAGCCGCGACCGTGATGGGCCACGGGTCGATGCCGCCGGTGAGGTCGTAGCCGATCAGCACGCCGGCGGTGTCGGTCACGACGACCGTGTAGTTGCCGGGCGGCACGTCGGGGAACGTGTAGTTCCCGTTGGCGTCGGTCGTCGTCGTCGCGACGACGTTGCCGCTGGTGTCGAGCAAGGCCACGGTGACGAGCGGGATCGGCGGCTCGCCGGCGCCGTCGTCCTTGCCGTCGCGGTCGAGGTCGTGCCAGACGCTGCCCGAGACGTTGGGGTTGCTCGCCTTCTGGTAGCCGAAGTCGGCGGCCAGGAAGCTCGTCCCGTCGTTCGGCAGGTCGGCCTCGATCTGGGTGCCGGCCGCGTTGCCGCCGAGCTCCTGGTCGGTCGTCGTGGGCGTGTAGCCGGACAGCGCGGCCTGGCCGTTGTCGACGCTGGCGAAGTACGTGCCGATCGGCAGCCCCGCAACGAGGTACTGGCCGCTGCCGTCCGTCGTGACGGTGGTGATCAGGAGGTCGACGGTGCTGTCGAACACGTCGTCGTTGTTGGTGTCGCGCCAGATCTTGACCTGGACGTTGGGGATGCCGCTCTCGCCGGCGTCCTGCACGCCGTCGCCGTCGGCGTCGCTGAAGACGGTGTCGCCGATGCTGACCGGCGCGTTGTAGCCGAAGTTGGTGCCGGCCACGTTGGCGCCGGCCACCGTCACCGGCTGGTAGCCGGCCAGGGCGGGGGCCGTGGTGGGGCTGTAGTCGTCGAGCACGTCGTAGACGTCCTCGGGCACGACGCGGTATGTGCCGTTGGGCACGCCGGTGAACACGACCCCGCCGTTGCTGCCCGTGATGGCGGTGGCGACCACGACGTCGTCGGCCGTGCCAAACGTGTTGTCGGCGCCCGCGCTGACGAGGTTGACGGTCACGCCGGGAACCCCGGACTCGCCCACGTCCTTGACCGCGTCGCCGTCGGCGTCGAGCCAGACGACGTCGGAGATCGTGTAGAGGGCCGGGTTCTGGTAGCCGAAGTCGGCGTTGAGGTACACGTCGCCGGGCGCCACGAGGATGGGCGTCGTCGGGTCGGTGCGCGACTGCGGGCCGACGGTGAGCGTGCCGGCCGGCGGCGACGTGACGTCGACGCGGTACTCGCCGGCGGCCACGCCGGTGAACAGGTAGTGGCCGGCGCCGTCGGTGGTGGTGGTGGCGACGGTGGTGTCGTCGCCGGTGCCGAGGATGCCGTCGGGCCCCGCGCCCTTCAGCGCCAGGCCGACGCCGGCGATGCCGGGCTCGCCCGGATCCTGGATGCCGTCGCCGTCGGCGTCGCTCCACACGAAGTCGCCGATGACGGCCGTGGCGGGCGGGCTGGTGTAGCCGACGTCGGCGTCGAGGTAGGTCTGGCCGCCGGTCAGGTTGAACATCGGCGTCGGATCGGTGCGGCCGTTGGTCAGGACCAGGCCGCTCGGGAAGTTCGGGTCGGCCGAGTCGACGTCGACGTAGTAGTTGACGCCGGCCGGGATGTCGGTGAACAGGTACTGGCCGTCGGCGTCGGTCGTCGTCGTCGCGATCAGCGTGTCGCCGCCGGACGGGCCGGGCGTGCCGTCGGTGTCGCGGTACAGGCGCACCGTCACGCTCGGGATGCCGGGCTCGCCGGCGTCGCGGACGCCGTCCTGGTCGACGTCGATCCAGACGTCGTCGCCGATGGCGCCGCGGCCGACAAGCTCGAAGTCGCGGTCGACCTCGAGTTCGCCGAGGGTCAGCGTGACGCCGATGTTGTCGGGGTTGCCGCCGTCGCGGTCGGCCAGCGAGTCCTTGCCCGCCGGGTTCAGCTTGGTGACCTCGTAGTTGCCCGGCGTGAGGTTCGGGAAGCTGTAGTCGCCGTTGCTGTCGGTGATGGTGGTCTGGACGACGTCGTCGGTGGTGCCGAAGACGCCGTCCACGCCGGCGTCGGTGAGGATGACGACGACGCCCACGACGGCGGTCTCGCCGCCCTCGGCGAGCCCGTCGCCGTCGGCGTTCTCGACGACGGTGCCGCTGATCGAGCCCAGGACCTCCCGGTAGCCGAAGTCCTTGCCGGTCTGGTTGACGGTGACGTTGGTGATCGTGGTCTTGGCGTCGCAGACCACGCACGTGCCGACCTCGTCCTCGTCGCCGGTCTGGTTGTAGGCGTCGCTGGGCAGCGTGGTCTCGTCGACGGTGATGGTGACGTTGCTGCCGCTGGGGATGCCGGTGACGGTGTAGTCGCCGTTGGCGTTGGTCACGGCCGTCAGCGTCAGGTCGGTGATGTTGTCGCCGTTGGTGTCGATGGCGACGATCACGGTGACGCCGGCGATGCCGGGCTCGCCGGCCCCGTCATCGACGCCGTCGCCGTCGTTGTCCTTCCAGATGTTGCCGCTGACGCTGAGCGGCGCGGGCTGGTAGCCGAAGTCGAGCGTGAGGAGCGGCGTGCTGGTCGGCAGGTCGGCGTTGCCCTGGTGGTCGCAGACGGTGCACACGCCGACCTGATCGGGATCGCCGCGCTGCGTGTAGCCGGCCGGGATGGTCGTCGAGTCGACCTGGACCACGTAGTGCGCCGCGCCGCCGACGGGGAGGCCCTCGAAGAGGTACGCCCCGGAGCTCGAGGTGGCCTGCGTGTCGAGCAGGGTGTCGCCGCCGTCGACGACGCCGTTGTCGTTGGCATCGACGTACAGCTTGACGGTCACGCCGCCCAGGCCGACCTCGCCGGCGTCCTGGACGCCGTCGCCGTCGTCGTCCTTCCAGACGCGGTCGCCGATCTTGCCGGGATCGTCGCGGCCGAAGTCGTAGTCGTGGTACTCCTGACCGGCCTGGACCGTGACCGACGTGTACGACGTGGTCGTCGTGGCCTCGGTCAGGTTGGACGGGATGTCGGGGTCGGCGGTGTTGTACGAGATGGTGTAGGTGCCGGGCGGCAGCAGGAACTTGTACTCGCCGTCGGCGTCGGTGGTCGTGGTCAGCGAGACGGGGTTGCCGTTGAGGTCGGTGCCGGTGGCCGTCACCGTGACGTTGGGCAGGCGGGTCTCGCCGCTGTCGAGCACGCCGTTGTGGTTGATGTCGTGGAAGACGTGGCCCTCGAGCAGGGCCTTCTCGATGAAGCCGAAGTCGGCGCCGGTATAGTCCTGGTTGGCGCCCAGCGCCACGGCGACGGTCTCGCTGGTGGTCGGGACCATGGTGGCGTAGGTGCCGGGCGTGCTGCGGCTCTCGACGTGCTGCTCGTCGACCTTGACGATGTAGTTGCCGGGCGGCAGGTTGTCGAACAGGTAGGCGCCGGCGTTGTCGGTGAAGGTCACGGCGTAGATCGGCTCGCCGCCGTCGATGTCGCCGTTGCCGTTGGTGTCGGAGTACAGCACGACGACGGCACCGGCCGTGACGTACGGCTCGCCGGTGTCGGTGCCGCCGGGCGTCCCGGCCGGGCCGATGCCGTCGCCGTCGTCGTCGTACCACAGGCGGTCGCCGATGGAGCCGCCGTAGTTGTACGGGAAGTCGGCGGTCAGCACGACCGGCGTGGCGTTGGAGAGCGTGACGTCCTTGGGATCGGTGCCGCCACCGACGAGCTCGACGCCCGACGGCAACCCGCTGACGACGTCGACGAGCAGGTTGACGTTGCCGCCGGCGTACGACGTGTACATGTTGCTGAAGAGGTAGTTGCCGTTGGCGTCGGTGGTCTTGGTGCCGAGCAGGATGTCGCCGGCGTTGACGGTGCCGCTGTTGTCGACGTCGTTGTACAGGTTGACGACGACGCCCGAGAGGGTTGTCTCGCCCGCGTCGTACACGCCGTCCTCGTCGGCGTCGAGCCACACGAGGTCGCCGACCTGGCCGGTGGACGTCGTCACGCCGAAGTCGGCGTCGGTGATCTGCTGGCCGCCGGTGGTGATGGTCCGGCTGAGCAGCGTGGCGGTGGTGGGGTAGTAGCCGCTCGGCAGCGTGGTGATGTCCATCCGCACGTTGTAGGTGCCGTTGGCCAGGCCGCCGATGTGGTAGATGCCGTTGGAGTCGGTGGTGTCGAACGACTCGCCGACGTCGTAAACGCCGTCGTTGTCGGCGTCGATGTAGACGCGCACGCCCGCGAGGTTGCCCTCGCCGGAGTCCTGCACGCCGTCGGCGTCGGCGTCGATCCAGACGCGGTCGCCGATGCTCGACGAGACGGCCGTGTCGACGGGGTTGCTGGTCAGCGTCGGGATGTTGGCGTCTTCGAGCGTGGCCTGGTTGGTGACGACGTTCACGCCGGGCGACGTGCTGACGAGCACCTGGAACTGCAGCACCGGGCTGACGATGACGCCGTTGGACGTCGACGACGACCACGTGGTGGTGCCGTTGGTGGCGCTGGCGGCGAACGTGACGCTGCCGGGCACGGTGCCGACGGCGGTGATCGTGCACGTCCACGTGAACGTGGCCGAGCCGTTGGCCGGTACGGTCTGGCTGGTCGGCGACGGGCTGCCGCAGGTGGCGTTGGCGCCGTTGGCGGTGGCGATCGTGACCGCGCTCGGCGCGACGTTGGTGACGGCGGTGCCGGAGCTGTCGGTCAGCACCTGCTTGACGGTGACGGTGTCGCCGTTCTGGACGACCATCCCGCTGGCGCTCATGGTGTTGGACCCGGTCGGGCTGGACGGCGGGATCGACCAGTTGACGGTCAGGGTGGGGCGGCGGGCGGCGGTGCCTTCCTCGCTGCTGTAGTACTTCGCGTCCTTGGTGCTTGACCCGGTCGACAGGAGCACGACGCCGTTGTTGGTGTGCGCGCCGCTGTACCAGCTTTGGACCTGGCTGGTGATGCTCAGCGTCTTCAGGCCCGTCGAGCTCGGCGTGATGTTGCCGAGGGACGTGGCGCTGTAGTCGCCTGACCCGAAGGTGCCAGCCGTCCAGTCGCCCGGGAAGCCGCCCCCCGTGCCATCGGAGTCGTTCCATGTGGCGCCGTTGGTGGCGCCGGTGCCCTCATTCCACGCGGTGAGCATGCGGTGGACTTCGTGGACTTGATTGGCCTGTGCCGTCTTGACGGTGATGCCCATGGTCGCCGAGTCGATGGTGACGCCAGCGGGTACGCTGGCAAGGCTCCACTTGACCAACGAGTGCTTGCGCTTGGAGGACTCGGGCTTGTTCTTCAGCTCGGTGCCCGTGCCGAAGTTGGAGGTCGGTGCGTTCTCGTCGATGTACGTGTCCTCCGAGCCGGAATCTCGGATGGATGTCGTGCCGCTGCAGCCGTTGGGGGTGTACGTGATGACGATCTGTGGGCGGCGCGAAGTCGTGCCCTCGGTGCGGGTGTACCACGACACGGTGTTGGTTGCGCTGCCAACCGGGATCATCGCCAGGCCTCTGTTTGTACCGCCTGTGAGCCAACTGTTGACCACGGCGTTGATGTTGGCGCCCGTGACGGACACCGTAAGGTCATTGGTCATAGGATCGAGCGTACCGAGGTTCGTGGCGTTGTAGTCGCTTGTACCGAAGTTGCCGCCAGCGCTGGCCCAGTCATCGGTGCAGTTCGGCCCCTGCCACGCTGCGCCGTTGCCGGCGCCCGTGCAGGCGGCGTTGCCCGCCGTCCCCTCTGTCCACGCCGTCGAGAGGTGATGTATCTCGACCTGCCGGTTCGACCCGGCACCTCCGCTTGGCGTCAGGTTGAGCTGCGCGCCGCTGACCGTGGCGCCGGCCGGAACGGTGCTGGTGCCAATGTTAAAGTGCAGCAGGCCCACCTTGTCATTCGCAGCGTTCGCCGTGTCGATGCTGCCGTCCGTGCCGTGGTTTTGGTCGACATCTGCCTGTTCGAGCCAAGTATCTCGGTCCGCCTCGATGGTGACAGAAGTCATGCACCCCGCCGGCGGCGTGCCGCCCTTGTAGCCCACAATGCCCACGCTGTTCGAGCCAAGGTTCCAGTCGACGACGTCGATGATGCCGTCCGTCGGATCGTCGGTGTCCTCCGCCGTGCCGCCGGCGTTCACGCTGCCGTTGACGTAGGTCGTCCCCGTCGGGATGAGGTCGTTCACCGTGACCCCCGCCAGCAGCGTCGTCCCCGGCACGCGCGGCGTGATGGTGTACGTCAGCGTGCGGTCCGACACCGTTCCGCCGGGGTTCGCGTAGCTCTTGTCCACCGCCTTCGACAGCGCCGTCACGAACGGGAAGTCGATGTCGGTGCGGTTCTGGCCCTGCGTCAGGCTCGTCGCGATCGGGTCCTTCGACGGGAACATGTTCGACGGCACGTCGGTGTCGGCCTGGTCGACGTCGACGATATAGTTGCCGGCTGGCAGCCCGGTGAACGTGTACGTCCCGGACCCATTGGTGACCGTTGTCTGCAAGAGCGGCTCGCCCACGTCGAGGATGCCGTCGCCGTCCGAGTCGGCGTACAGCTTGACCGTCACGTTGGACAGCCCGGGCTCGCCCGCGCCCAGCGTCCCGTCGCCGTCGGTGTCGGCGAAGACCGTGTCGCCGATCGAGCCCGGCACCGTCTTGTAGAAGCCGAAGTCCGCCGCCGTGTAGGCGCCGGCGAGCGTCCCGACGTTGTGCGGGTCGGTCGTCGTCTGGACCACCCCGCTCGAGCTGCCGTAGGTCGACACGAAGTAGCTGGCGACGTCGGGGTCCGCCTGGTTGACGTCGGCGATGTACTTGATGCCCGTGGCGAGCCCCGTGAAGCTGTAGTCGCCGCTGCCGTTCGACGTCGTGGTCGCGACCAGGGCGTCCGTGCCGACGTCGATCACGCCGTTGCCGTTGGTGTCCTCGTAGAGCCACACCGTCACGTTCGGGATGCCGGCGTCGGTGCCGTTGAAGCTGCCGTCGGCGTTCTTGTCGTCGAACACCTTGTCGCCGACGCTCCCGGTGCCGCCCGGCTTGTAGCCGAAGTCGCGGTCGAGCTTCTTCTCGTTGGCCGCCAGCGTCACGGTCGACTGGCCGTTGCACGTCACGCACGTGCCGACCTCGTCCGGGTCGCCCGTCTGGGTGTAGCCGGCCGGGACGCCGCTGAGGACCTTGACGGTGTACGTGCCGGCCAGGAGGCCCGTGAACTGGTAGAAGCCGGTCGAGTCGGTGGTCGTCGTCGGGCAGTTGACGCTCGGCGTGCACACGCCGTTCTGGAGCTCCATCGTCACGCCCGAGAGCCCCTCCTCGTCGGCGTCCTGCACGCCGTCGCCGTCCCAGTCGCGCCACAGCTTGTCGCCGATGGCGCCGCCGCCGACGTCGACGCACGCCAGGCTGCCGGTGGCCTGCGGGATGCCGTTCTCGGTCGTCGTGAAGGTGTTGCAGTAGCTGCCGGCCTGCGTGCCCGACGGCACCTGGGCGGTGAACTTCAGGATGAGGCTGTTGCCCGCGTTGATCGCCCCGGGCACCGTGAACAGCGGCTGGTTGGTGCTGTACGGGCTCGACGTGTTCACCGTCGTCGTGCCCGTCACGTTGGCGTTGTTCAGCTTGACGAGGTCCTTGCTGACGTACGTGAAGCCCGTCGGCAGATACTCCTCGATGGTCACCGGGCTGCCGGTGGGGCCGGTGCCGACGTTGTCGATCTGGACGGTGTACTGCACCGTGCCGCCCGGCGCCACGGTGGTCGGGCTGACGGACTTGCTCTGCTTGAGGAACGGCAGCGCGCCGGAGAACGTCGACTCGCACGACTGCTGGTCGGGCAGCTGGTTGGTGTCGACGATCACGCAGTTCTCGAGCAGGCCCGAGCCCGTCGCCTTGACCGTGACCACCGCCTCGAACTTCTGCCCCGGCTGCAGCGTCCCGACGTTCCAGACCAGCGGGTTGGGGCCGCTGGACTGGGCCGGGACCGAGCTGACGAACGACACGCCCGACGGGAGCGTGTCTTTGACGACGACGTTGGTCAGCGTCAGCGTGCCGAGGTTGTAGTACTTCAGCTTGTACTGGAAGTTGTCGCCGACCTTGACCGCGATCCGGTCCGCCGGCTTGCCGATGCCCGCGCAGCCGTTCCACCGCACCCGCGACGGCTCGTAGTAGCGCCACAGGTGGTCCTTGCCGTTGTCACTGCCGCCGGCGTCGCCGCCGAA
>CAYQBA010000009.1:0-37343 GCA_964415605.1 uncultured Anaerolineales bacterium
GCGGCGGTTTTGGCGGCCGTCCGTGCCACACGGGGCACGCTTCTCCGCGCGTCGGAGGCGGACATTCGTGCCGCCCAGGCGCAGGCGGCCGGCTGGGGCTGGTACATCGAGCCGACGGCCGCCGTCGGCGTCTGTGGTATGATGAAGCTTCTGAATCGCCTCCCGCCCCGCGCGGACGTGGTCGTCCCGCTCACGGGCAGTGGGCTGAAAGCCTGATCCAGGCACGCCCTTCACGATCCGTCATCACGGGCCCAGCGATGCCGTGGGCCAAGGGGTATGACACGCGATGGTTCGCAGCACGGTCGGGATGACCGGCGCGGAGATCCGGCTGACCCAACGGGCGTCGTGCGCCGGGTGAGCGTCCAAGCTGGGCGCTGAAGCCCTGGCGCAGGTCCTGCGCCCGTTGGCCGGCCTGTTCCCGGCAACCGAATACCCGGACCTGCTGGTCGGGCTCGACGGCGCCGACGACGCTGCGGTCTATCGGCTGACCGACGACCTCGCGCTCGTGGCGACCACCGACTTCTTCCCGCCGGTGGTCGACGACCCGTATCAGTACGGCGCCATCGCGGCTGCCAACGCCATGAGCGACGTGTTCGCCATGGGCGGTGAGGTCATCCTGGCGCTTAACCTGCTGGGCCTGCCGGCCGACCTCGACCTCTCGATCGGCGCCGAGATCGTGCGCGGCGGCGCCGAGGCCGTGCGTCGCGCCGGCGGCGTGGTGGCCGGTGGGCACAGCGTCGTGGACCACGAGCCGAAGTACGGCCTCGCGGTCATCGGCCGTGTCCACCCGGCACGGTGCCTGCGCAAGGCCGGCGCCCGTCCGGGCCACGATCTCGTGCTCACCAAGGCCCTTGGTACCGGCCTGATCACGACGGCCTTGAAGCGCGGCGCCGCCGACGCGGCGTTCGTCGACGCCGCGGTGGCGAGCATGACGGCGCTCAACGCCGCCGCCGGCCGGGCCGCGGTGGCCGCGGGCGCCGCAGCGGCCACGGACATCACGGGGTTCGGGCTGGCTGGCCATGGGCTGGAGATGGCCGAGCGCAGCGGTGTCACGCTGGTCATCGACGTGGATGCCCTGCCGCTCCTGCCCGGCGCGTGGGCGCTGGCCGCCGCCGGCATGTCGCCCGGGGGGACCGCGCGCAACCGCGAGGCCTTCGGGCCGCGCGTCGCCGGATGGGCCGAACTGCCGCCGGAGTGGCTGGCGCTCGTGTTCGACCCGCAGACGTCGGGTGGGCTGTTGATCGCCGTGGCGCCCGCTGCGACCGACGATCTGGTGCGCGCGCTGACCGCGCACGGGGACCTCGCGGCACGCATCGGTACCGTGGTCGCGCCGATCGACGGCAGCGGCATGGTGTTGCGATCGGAGGCGGCTGGCGCGTGAGCGGCATGAGCGCGGCGCCGCGGGCGCCGGGCCGGCGAACGAGGGGAGCAGCATGACACCAGCATTCGAAAGGCCACGGGTCGTGGTCACCGGCATGGGCCTCGTCACCCCGTTGGGCATCGGCCTGGAGGCCACGTGGGCGTCCCTGATGGCCGGGCGCAGCGGGGCCGGCCTGATCACGCGCTTCGACGCGTCGGCGTTCCAGGTCCGGATGGCCTGCCAGGTCGACGACTTCGACCCGACCGACTGGATGGACGCGCACGAAGCCAAGCGATCCGACCGGGGAATGCAGTTCGGGATCGCGGTGGCCCGGCAGGCGGTCGAACAGGCCGGGCTCGTCGTCACGCCCGAGATCGCCGAGCGGGTCGGCGTGATCGTCGGCACCGGGATCGGCGGCCTCGAAACGCTCCAGACGGGCTTCGAAGCGCTGCTCAGCCGCGGTCCCAACCGCGTCAGCCCGTTGACGGGGGCGCTCATGCTGCCCAACATGCCGTCGGGCCTCGTCTCAATCGCCGTCGGGGCGCGGGGCCCGAACTACTGCGTCGTGTCGGCCTGCGCCACGGGCTCGCATGCCATCGGCGAGGCCTTCGAGATCATCCGGCGCGGCGACGCCGACGTGATGCTCGCCGGCGCCGTCGAGGCGGGCGTCACCCCGTTCGGCGTGGCGGCGTTCCATCGCACCGGGGCGATGTCGACGCGCAACGACGATCCCCTGCACGCGTCGCGGCCGTTCGACAAGGACCGCGACGGCTTCGTGTTCGGCGAGGGCGCCGGGTTGGTCGTGCTCGAGGCCCTGCCGCACGCGCTTGCCAGGGGTGCACACCCGCTCGTCGAGATGGTCGGCTACGGCGCGTCCGCCGACGCCTACCACGTCAGCGCCCCGCGTGAGGACGGCTCGGGAGCAGCCCAGGCGATGCGTTTGGCCGTCCAGAAGGCCGGCTTGCCGCTGGCCACCATCGACTACATCAACGCCCACGGCACGAGCACCGTGATGAACGACATCTCGGAGACGCGTGCCATCAAGACCGTGTTCGGCGAGCGGGCGTATCGCATCCCCGTCAGCTCGACCAAGAGCATGCACGGCCACATGCTGGGTGCGGCGGGGGGTGTGGAAGCGGTGATCACCGCGCTGACCCTCATGCGCGGCGTCATCCCGCCGACGATCAACTACCGGACGCCGGACCCGGAGTGCGATCTGGACTACGTGCCGAACGTGCCGCGTCCGGTCGAGCGGCCGCTGCGGGCGGCCCTCTCGAACTCGTTCGGGTTCGGCGGCCACAACGCCAGCCTGGTCTTTGCCCGCTATGACCCGTGACGCCATGCCGCCTGACCTGGCGGCGCTCGAGACGGCGATCGGCATCGCCTTCCGAGACCGCCGGTTGCTGCGCACGGCGCTGACCCATCGGTCGTATCTCAACGAAGTGGCGCAGGCCGATACGGCCGACAACGAGCGACTCGAGTTCCTCGGCGACGCCCTGGTGGACTTCGTCGCGGCCGACCACCTCTACCGCCACCTGCCGGAGGCTCGCGAGGGTACGCTGACCACGCTGCGGGCGGCCCTGGTGCGCGAGTCGGCGCTGGCCGGGTTTGCCCGCGCCATCGGTCTCGGCGGCTATCTGCGCCTGGGCCGCGGGGAGGAAGCCAGCGGAGGGCGCACGCGACCCACCCTCCTGTGCGACGCGTTCGAGGCCCTCGTCGGGGCCATCTATCTCGACCACGGGCTCGCGATGGTGGAGCGGTTCGTCGTGCACTTCATCGAACCGGAGCTCGAAGCCGTCCTGGCCCGCGCGGGCGACAGGGACGCGAAAAGCCTCTTCCAGGAGCTCGCCCAGCGGGCGTGGCAGACCACGCCGCGCTACGTGACCGTGAGCGCGAGCGGGCCGGACCATGCCAAGTCGTTCGTGGTCCAGGTTCTCGTCGGCGACACGGTCTGGGGGGAGGGTACCGGGTCGTCGAAGGCCGAGGCCGCGCAAGCCGCGGCAGCGGCGGCCTTGGAGCGGCCGGCCGCCCCACCCTCCGCGATCGAGGGACAAACGGATGGCGATGCACCGCCCGGTCAGTCCCGCAGCCCCGGGCCCGGCGACGCTCCGGCGCGTGGCCGGGCCCGCCAGATGCCCCGCGAGGACGGCGGCGGATGAACGCCAGCCGGCGCGCCGCCGTGGCCCTGGCCGTCGCTGGCGCGGCTGGTCCATGGCACGCGACCTTGCCGCCGGCGCAGGCCATGCCGCACGGCCGGCCGAATGCGCCCGTCATCGAGATCGTGAGCTTCACCCCGGCGGAGGTGGAGCTCGGTGGCCAGCGTTCGGTTACCGTGCGCGGCATGCTGGTCAACCGCGGCCCAGGGCCGGCCCGTGCCATCCATGTGTCCTTGACGGCGCGTCGGACCCCCGGCGGCGAGATCGTCGGCGTCGGCGGCGGCGTGAGCTGGCTCGATGCCCTCGACGAAGGCGAGAGCGGCCCGTTCAGCGTGGGCGTGCGCTTCTGTTGCCTGCCGGACATCGGCGCGTACGATCTCACGACGTCCGCGGATGCGGCGCCGGCGCCGCGCTACCACGATCTGGCCGTCCTCGATCTCAACGAGCAGGTGGTGGACGGCGAAGGGCGTGTCTACGGCTGGCTGCGCAACACCGGGGACGCGTTCCTCAACGCCTCGTCCACCGACGTGTACGCCGGGTTCTGGCACGGCGACGACCTCGTCGAGCTCCAGACCGCGCGGCTGCCCGTCTTCTACACCCCGGATGCCCCGACCGGCCAGAGCCACCCGCCGGGCGTGGCGTACCCCTGGGCCATCGCCTTCCCGGACGTGCAATTCGACTGGTACCAGGTCTGGACGTACGCTGAGCCGTTCCCGCCCGGCCTGTACCCGATCCCCCTGGCCGCCGACGCCGTCACGGCGCGGCGGGTGGCGGCGGACATCGTCGTCGCCGGCACGCTGCGCAGCTGCGGCACCGCGGCGGCGGGGCTGGTGGTGGTCGTCGTGGAAGCGACCGCCGCCGATGGCAGCCTGGTCGAGTTTGGCCGGGCCGTGCTGGCGCTCGACGACCCGCTCGACCCCGGCGAACGCCAGGGCTTCTCGTTGACGTGGCCGAACGTCCGCCCCGCAGTCGATGCGGCTCGTGTGACCGCCACCGCCTACGCCGTCGACACCCAGGCCGTGCGACCCACGGCCGTCCCGTGCGCCGGACTCCGGCGCCAGGGGTTCCTGCCCGCGCTCACGCGGTCGGGCGACGACGGCGGATCCATCCGACCTTCCCACACCCCACGGTAGCACTCGCCATGGACATCCCACTTCCAGCTGCATCGCCCGACGACTACCGCGCTGTCATGCGGCTCTGGCCCAGCGGGGTCACGATCATCACGATGCTTGCCCCGGACGGCCCGCACGGCATGACGGCCAGCGCCTTCACGTCGGTCTCCGTCGAACCGCCCATGATCTTGATCGTCGTCGACCGGCGCTGGCGCTCGCACGCCTTCATCGCGGCCGCCGGCGCGTTTTGCGTCAACATCCTGGGCGCCGATCAGAGCGCGTGGTCGGACCGGTTCGCGGGCCGCCACGGCGACGTGCCGGACCGATTTGCCGGCATCGCCACGGCCACGGCCGTCACGGGCGCGCCGCACCTGATCGACGCCGTGGCGTGGTTGGACTGCACCGTGGCCGAGGCCCACGCGGCGGGCGACCACACGGTGTTCCTCGGCCGGGTGGTCGCCGCACGCGCCGCGCCCGGCGCGCCGCCGCCGCTGATCTACCACAACACCCGCTATCGCGGCCTGGGCCCGGACATCACGCCGCCAGGCGGTTGATGGGGCGGCCGGCCCCGGGGGGGCAGGGCATGACGCCCCCGCGCGTGCTGTTCCTGTTCGTCGACGGCGTCGGCGTCGGCGTGGACGATCCCGCGGTCAACCCGCTGGCGGCCGTCGATCTGCCGGCGCTGGCGACGCTGCTCGGCGGCGCGCGGCCCTTCGCCGGGGCCGCCTCGGCGCCGGCCACGGGCGGTCGGCTTTTGGCGCTGGACGCTTGCCTCGGCGTGCCTGGCCTCCCGCAAAGCGGCACGGGGCAGACCGCGCTGTTGACGGGCATCAACGCTCCGGCGCTCGTCGGGCGACACGAAGGGCCCTATCCCACGGCCGATCTCAAGCGCCTCCTGGCCGATGCGGGCGTGTTCCGGCGCCTTCGGGACGTCGATCGCCCCGTGGCATTGGCCAACGCGTATCCCGACCACTACCTCCAACGCGCCGCCGAGGGCACGGGCCGGCTGGGAGCCATCGCCCGGTCGGCCCTACTGGCCGGCGTGCGGCTGCGGGGCGTCGGGGACTTGCGCGCCGGGCGTGCGCTGTCCGCGTTCGTGACCAACGCCGGCTGGCGGGATCGGCTGGGCCATCGCGATGTCCCCGACATCGACGCGGTGGCGGCGGGGCGTCGCCTCGCGGCACTGGCGCGCGACCACGCGTTCACGCTGTTCGAGTACTACGTCACCGACCTGGCCGGGCACCACCCGGATCGCTGGCCGCCGGCGGACGCGCTGCGCTGCCTCGATGACCTCGTGGCCGGGGTGCTCGCGGCATGGTCGCCGGATGACGTCGTCGTGCTGGCGTCGGACCACGGCAACCTCGAGGACGTCAGCGTGACCACCCACACCCGCAACCCGGCGCTCGGGGCGTGGTACGGTCCCGGGGCGCCGGCGCCGCCGATGGCCTTGACCGATGTGGTCCCCGCGATCCTCGCCCGCATCCTGGCGCCGCCGGCCCGGGCCGGCGGCTGACATGGTGAGCCTGTCGCCGCCGCCCGCCGCCGTCAGCCCTCGCGCGGGGCGTACGCCGCCAGCCCGAAGCTGCCGGGGCCGCCCAGCACCGCGAGGTGCGGATCGGCCGGCGCCAGCCACACCTCGGCCGGCGCGTGGCGCGTCTCGATGAACGTGGCGACGGCGGCGGCCTCGGCGTCGGCGCCGGCGCTCCACAGCGCCACATGCGCCGTGCCCGCGTCGCCGATGGCGCGCGCCGCGGCATCGACGAGGGCGCGCAGAGCAGTGGCGATGTTGGCCGGCGGACCGATGGGGCTGAGGCGCCCGTCCTCGAGGCCAAACAGGGCGTGGGTGGCGCCGGGCATGGCCGCCGACGCGTCGCCGATCGGCAGCCGCCCGTGCCGCCGCGCGAAGGCGAGGTCGCCGCATACGACCAGGATCGTCATCGGTGCGTTGCGCGGCGGCAGCCACGCGAGCACGTCGTCGATCGCGGCCGCGTCCTGGCCGGCCCGTGCCGCCTGAACGCACGCCATGCCCAGGCCGGCGGCCACCCACGGCGTCTCGACGACCCGGATCGGCGACCCATCCGGCAACGCGGCGGCCGCCGAACGGGCCGCAGCCGCGCTGGGCGACAGCCAGGCCGGAGGGTGCAGCGACACGATCTCGACGCCCCAGCCGAGCACACGCCGATAGGCGTCGGCGAACTCGGCGGGCGCGAGCGGGTTGACGGCGATCGGGGCCGGGGCGACCCGCAGCGCTTCGTAGAAGTCTGGATCACCGAGGTTCCCGCCGGCGTGGAAGGCGCGCCCGTCGAGCGTCACCGTCTCGGCGATCACCGTGATCGCCAGGTCCTGGACCACCCCGCGCGGCAGGGCCGCGGCGCTGTCGGTGACCACGTGGACGTTGGCCATCAGCCGCGCCCCAACGGTGCCGGTCGCGGATCGGCCGTTCGGGCCCTGGCGCCTCGTGGCGCGCCCGGCACCCGTGGCGCGTCGGCCAGGCGCGGCCCCCCGGTCGGCGGCGGCCCCGCGCCGAGGCGGCGCCTCCCGCGCGCCTGTGGCACAATTGGCCCGCGGCCGATCGCCGCTGGCGGCCATGGGGACCGCCCCACGCGGCCACGCCTTGCACCGAGGGAAAGCATCGCCATGGAAGCGTACCGATTGATCCAGTTCAAGTGCCCGACCTGCGGCCAGCGCCTGGCGGTGTTGCGCGACCAGGTTCTTCGCGGCGAGACCGTCACGTGCCAGGACTGCAACACCGACGTCGCGCTGGTCGTTCGCGGCGGCGCCCCGCGGCGCCCGGCCGTGGCCGGCGACGCGCGCGTGGCGGTGGAGCTCCGGGTGTGACGCCCGGCGCGGCGCCGCCCCCGCAGACCACCGCTTGCGGCGCGCTCAGCCGTCGGACTCGAACGTCGGCGACGCCACCGGGGGGTTCCAGCCGGCGGGCGCCGCGGTGGCCACCAGGTAGGTCTGTGCTGCCCACCCGACGTTGCCCTGTTCGTCCTGCAACCGGTACCACGTGACGCCATCGTTCGACTCGGGATCGCCCATCACCTTGAGGACCGCGCCCTCGTCGACGATTCGGATCGTGGCATTGTCGAGCCCGGGGCCGAAGCGGAAGCGCATGCCGTAGCCGTCGGTGTTGGTCACCTTGACGAAGCCGCCCGCGGCCAGCGCGGCGGCGTTGGCCGACGCGACCGTCGCCACCGCCGGAACGCCCGACGTCGGCAGCGTGCCGGCCGCCGACGTCGGCACCGCGACGGTGCCCGTTACCCCGCTCGCCACGCCGCCGGCCGTCGGCGCGCCGGCCGGCGGCACCGTACCAAGGCTGGCCGGTGCGACCGACGCCGCGGCGGTGGCCATCGGGGCTCCGCCGACCACCGCCGTGCCGCCGGCACCGCCGATCACGGGCGCGGTCGCGGTCGTCGACACGCCCGGTGTGGCGGTGGCCAGGTCGGCGGGTTCGTCCCCCGTCGGGCCGAAGAACAGCCAGAGGATGGCGAGCAGGACCACGATGAGCAGGCCCGTGGCCGCCGCCTGGACGCTGATCCCACCCGGCAGCATCGGGGCGCCGCCGCCCGTCGAGGGTTCGTCGGTCTGGTCGTCGAAGTCCGAGTAATTGTAGTCGGGCACCGGGGCCTCCGTCGTGGCATGAGGGTTGCAGGGGCAGGGTGGGCCGCGCGCGCATGGGGCTGGCTGTCGGCCGCAACGACGGCGCGAGTATAATCCGAGCCTGCCGGGCCGTCAACGTGGGCCGGCGTGGGGCGCGGCGGGATGATCGCACCGGACGACTCGGGGTCACCGTCCCCGCGAGCCCGCAGCGGGACGGCCGGGGCGGCCTGAGGCAAACAGGAGGGGGAGCCAGATGCGAATGGAGTCGAGGCGTGCCGGAGCCCGACGGGGCGTGCCGGCCCTGGCCGTGATCGCGGCGATCGGTGCCCCCATGGTGTTCGCCGCGGTGCTCGCCGGGCCCGCGCCGGCGCTGGCGCAGCCCACGGCCCCAGCCGCCACCGATGCCGGTGCCGGCGCCGCGCGCATCATCGCCGCCTTCGACGCCATCGGCGAGCGGGCGGCCGAAGGTGCGTGGCAGCGCGCGGACGCGGCCTACAACGAGGCCCTCGCCGCGATCGATGGCGAGCGGCCGGCGCTGGAGGCCGCCCTCGGCGACCCCGCCAGGGTCGCGCTGGCGGACGCCGAACGGCTGCTGCCGGATCTCGAGGCCGCGTTGACCGACGAGGACTTGGTCCGGCTCAACATCGCCATCGCCGCCATCCAGGCCCGGATCGGCGCGTTGGCGCCCGGTGTGACGCTGACCGCCGTACCCGCGTCGATCGCCGACACCGTCCTGGCGTGGCGCGACGCGGTCGCGGCGGCGGTGGCGAAGGGCCGCGCCGGGCAGTGGATCGAGATGCGCAACGCGATGATCGAGGTCAACGACGACATCGCGCGGCAGGCCGATCCCGTGGTCCGGGCCGCGCCGGGCGCTCAGGGGGCCATGGACCGGGCACGGATCTTCGGGCAGCGCCTCTTCATCGCCGCCCTCGACCAGTCGCCCGCCGACACCGACACCGGCGCGGCGTTGGTCGCCGAAGCCATCGACGCGATCCTCGTCCAGCTTGGAGCGCTGCCCGCGCCATCGCCGACGCCGAGCGGGGCGCAGGCGCGGTTCCGCGTCTTCGAGGTCCGCGCCGCCGCGGGCGAGATCGTCGCCGTGCCGATCCTCGGCCAGGCGATCCCCCAGATCGGGCTGGGCTCGCTTGACCTGCGGGTGCGGTGGAGCCCCACGGCGTTGCGGTTGGTGGATGTGGCGTGGGAGGCCGCGGCAGGCCGTATGGTCCGCGACGACGTGGCGGGGGTGGCGGCGCTGGTCCTGCCGCAGGCGCCGACCGGCCCCGCGGGCAACCCCATCCTGGCCACGCTCCAGTTCGAGGTGCGGTCCGGGACGGTGGAAGCGCGGCAGTACCTGCCGCGTGAGGAGGTCGCCGAGCTCGAGACGGCGATCTCCGATGCCCAGCGCCAGGTTCGGCTTGGCGACCTGCCCAAGACGGCCAAGGCGCTTGCCGGCGCCTACGCCATGCTTGCGGCGGGGCGTTCTCGACCCGACAGCCTGTATGCCCGCCTCGACCGGGCCGGGCTGGCCACGCCCTTGGCCGACCGCGTTCTGGCCGTTTTGGACCTGGCCATCGCACCGGCCGAAGCCGACCGCATCCTGGTGGGGCTCGACGAGCTCCAGGATGCGTGGACGGCCACGCAGGCCGGGTATCTGACGGCCATCACGGCCGTGGTCGACGTCCCGGTCAGCCTCGACGTCATCGGCGCCACCGATACGCTTGGCGGCCGGCTCGCCCTCATGGCGCCCCTCGACGGCGGCGTGGTCGTGACGTCCGCCGCGGTTCCCGACGGCGGCACGTCGACGACCGCCGCGCCGGCAACCGCGCCCCCGGCGGTCGCGCCGGCCGCCGCCGCGGGCGCGACGGTGCCCAGCCTGGTGATCACCGGCACCGTGCCCGCGGGGGGCGGCGGCCAGGGCCGCGGCGGGAGCCCGGCACCTGGGTTCCCCAGGGCCGTCGTCGTGATGCTGGTCGCCGCGTTCGCGATCGGCGGCGCCGCGGCGGCCTGGGCGAGCCGGCGCGGCGCCGCTCAGGACGGCCGCGACGCCGGGTGACGGTGCGGTCCGGCCATGGTCATCTGGCTGGCGGGTGACCGCGTCAGCCCGCGACGTCGTCCGCGTTGAGCGTCTCGAGCGATCCGGTCACCATGTAGATCACGCGCTCGGCCAGGTTCGACGCCAGATCGCCGAACCGCTCGAGCTCGCGGGCTGCGCGCAGGACGAGGTACACGGCTTCGATCCGCTCGGCCTCGCTGACCTCGGCCGTGCGGCCGAGGATATGCTGGAACACCCGTGTGTACAACCGGTCGACGCTCTCCTCCTGGGCGGCGATGGTGCGGGCCAGCGGGACGTTGTCGTGGGCGTAGGCGAGCATCGTCTCCCGCAACATGTGCTTCACGGCATGCCCCATCTGGGCGATCTCCGGCGGAAGCTGCTCGGCCGGCGTGCGCTGGAGATGGCGCACGACCGTGGCAATGCCCTTGGCCTGGTCGCCCATCCGCTCGAGGTCGGTGATCATGTTCATCGCCGCCACCACGCTGCGCAGGTCGCGCGCGGCGGGCTGCTGGGTCACCAACAGCCCGATGCACACCTGCTCGATGTCGAAGCGGGCCCGGTTGACCTTCTGATCCAGGTCGCGCACCTCGCGCGCGAGCACGGGGTCGCGTGCCTCGAGGGCGCGCAGCGCCAGGTCGAGCTCGGCCTCGACGAGGCTCGCCATCGCCAGCACGTCGTCGCGGAGCGCGTCGAGCTTTCGGTCAAACCGTTCGCGCAAGCTCATCCCCAGCCTCCCGTGGCGTGATGTTCGGTCGCCGGGGCGGATTACCCTCGGCGGCCCGTGATGTAGGCTTCGGTCAGCGGGTCGTGCGGTGCCCGGAAGAGCGCGCCGGTCGGCCCGAACTCCACGAGCCGGCCGAGCCAGAAGAAGCCCGTCTGGTGCGACACGCGCGCCGCCTGCTGCATGTTGTGCGTGACGATCACGATCGTGTAGTCGTTGGCCAGCGACTGCATCAGGTCCTCGACCCGCAGCGTGGCCACGGGGTCCAGCGCCGAGCACGGCTCGTCCATGAGGATCACCTCTGGCTTGACCGCGATCGCCCGCGCGATGCACAGCCGCTGCTGCTGCCCGGGGTTGAGCGCCTGCGCCGGGTCGTTCAGGCGGTGCTTGACGTCGTCCCACACGGCGGCGCCGCGCAGGCTCTCCTCGACGATCGCGTCGAGGTCCTTGGCCCGGCCCAGGCCGAGCACCCGGGGACCGAAAGCCACGTTGTCGTAGATGCTTTGCGGGAACGGGTTCGGCCGCTGGAAGACCATGCCCACGCGCTGCCGCAGGGCCGTCACGTCGACGTCGGGGGCGTAGATGTCGTCGCCGTCGAGCAGGATCTTGCCGGTGGCACGGGTGCCAGCAATGGTGTCGTTCATCCGGTTGAGGCAGCGCAGGAACGTCGACTTGCCGCATCCCGACGGCCCGATGAGGGCCGTGATCTGGTTCCGGGGGATGAGGAGATCGAGGTCGATCAGCGCATGGAAGTCGCGATAGAAGAAGTCGAAGCCGTGGATCTCGATCTTGGGGGTCATGGGCGCCTCGCGAGCCTCAGCCGAACCGGCCGCTGATGTAGTCTTCGGTGCGCTTGTGGCGTGGGTTGACGAACAACTCGCGCGCCGGGCCGGCTTCGACCAGCTCGCCGTCCAGGAGAAACGCGGCGCTGTCCGCGACCCGCGCGGCCTGCTGCACGCTGTGCGGCACCATGACGATCGTGTAGCGCTGCTTGAGCGCGTCGAGCGACTCCTCGACCGCCGCCGTCGAGAGCGGGTCGAGGCCCGAGGTGGGGTTGTCGAGGATGATCACCTCGGGCTCGAGCGCGAGGCTGCGCGCCAGGCAAAGCCGCTGCTGCTGGCCGCCGGAGAGCGCGAAGGCCGAGCGATCGAGCCGGTCCTTGACCTCGTCCCACAGCGCCGCCTGGCGCAGCGACTGCTCGACGCGCGCCTCGAGCGCCGCCGGGTCGCGCATGCCGGCCATGCGCAGGCCGAACGTCAGGTTGGACCGGATGCTCCCGGGCAATGGCGTGGGCATGGCGAAGACCATCCCGATGCGCCGGCGCAGGTCGGTCACGTCGACGCCGCGCGCGAAGATGTCGTCGCCGTTGAAGTGCACACTGCCTTGCTGCCGGGTGCCGCCGATGAGGTCCGACAGCCGGTTGAGCAGGCGCAGCAGCGTGGTCTTGCCGGCGCGCGCCGGGCCGAACAGCACGAAGAGCTGGCGGGGGGCGATGTCGACGCTGATGTCGCGCAGCGCCTCGGTGCCGTCGGCGTACGTGAAGTAGAGCTGGCGAATCGAGATCGCGGGCGGCGGGGGCCCGGGGTCCGCGGTCATGGGATCACCACTCGCGCCGGCGGCGCATGCGCGTGCGGATGAGCGTGGCGGCCAGCGTCATCGACAGCACGAGCAGGAGCAGCACCAGCGCCGTGCCGTACTGCATGCCCAGCGGCATGCCGGGCACCTGGGTCGAGATGACATAAAGATGATAAGGCAGCGCCATCGTCTGGTCGAAGACGCTGCGCGGCAGCTCGGGCAGGTAGAACGCCGCGACCGTGAAGAGGATCGGGGCGGTCTCGCCGGCGGCGCGGCCCAGGCCGAGGATCACCCCGGTGAGGATCCCGGGTAGGGCGTGCGGCAGCACGTGGTGCCGGATGGTCTGCCAGCGGGTGGCGCCGAGGCTCAGGCTGACCGTGCGGAACTGGTCCGGCACCGCCCGGATGGCCTCTTCGGCCGTGCTGATGACCACCGGCAGCGTCATGATGCCGAGCGTCAGCGCGCCGGCGACGATCGACGTCCCGAAGCGCAGGAAGAGCACGAACGCGCCCAGGCCGAAAAGGCCGTAGACGATGGACGGGATCCCGGCCAGGTTGACGATGGCCAGGCGCACGGCGCGCGTCAGCCGGTTGTCGCCGGCGTACTCGGCCAGGAAGATGGCGGCGCCGATGCCGGCCGGGAGGGTGACGACCGCGGTGCCCGCGGCCAGGACCAGCGTGCCGAAGAGCGCGGGCATGATCCCGCCGGCGCGCATGCCGTCCCGCGGCGCCTGGGTCAGGAACGCCCAGTCCACGGTGCCGATGCCGTGCGCCACCACGTAGCCGATGACGAGGATGATCGGGATGATGACCAGGATGGACACCGCCGTGATGGCGCGGACCGCCAAGGTGTGGGTCTGCTGGCGCGTCACAGCTGCCCCCGCCGGCGCGGCCCGTCGCCGGCGCCGATGAGCCGGCCGGCCAGGTAGTTGATGCCGAACGTGATCACGAAGAGCACCACGCCGATGGCGAAGAGCGTGCTGTAGTGCAGGCTGCCGCGCTGGACCTCCCCCATCTCCGCGGCGATGGTCGCGGTCATGGTCCGCACCGGCTGCAGGAACAGGCCCGGTCCGAGCGCGGGGATGTTGGCCGCGTTTCCGGTGACCATCATCACGGCCATGGTCTCGCCGATGGCACGGCCGATCCCCAGCATGACGGCGATGACGATCCCGCTGCGCGCGGCCGGCAGGACGACGCGCCAGATGGTCTGCCACTGGGTGGCGCCGATGGCGAGCGCCCCGTCGCGGTAGGCCTTGGGCACGGCGTACAGCGCATCCTCCGAGATGCTGATGATGGTCGGCAAGGCCATGTACGCCAGGATGAGCGAGCCGGTGAGGGCGGTCAGGCCGGTGGTGGCGCCGGTGTGCTGCACGAGCGGGGCCAGCGCCACCCAGCCGACGAAGCCGAGGACGATGGACGGGATGCCCGCCAGCACCTCGATGATCGGCTTGAGGACCTCGCGCTGCGACGGCGGCGCGAGCTCGCCGAGGTAGATGGCCGTGATCAGCCCGAGCGGCACCGCGATGACGACGGACCCGACCGTGACGACGAGCGAGCCCACGATGAGCGGCAGGAACCCGAACAGGTCTTCGATCGGGTACCAGCGGGTGCCCATGAGCTGCCTGAGCGGGATGTCGAGGAACGCCGCGGTGCTCTCGCGCAGCAGGAACAGGAAGATCAGGGCGACGATGACGACGGTGGACACGCCGGCGAGGCCGATCGCGCCCTCGATCACGCGCTCGCCGAGGTGGCGGGATGGGCGGGCGACCGGCGGCGCCGGGGGCCGATCCACCGGAGCGGGCGGCACGCGGCTCATGGCGCCCCCCGACCGGTGCCGGCTGGCAACGGCACGAAGCCGAGGTCGGCGACGATGCGTTGGCCGTCCGGTCCGCGCACCCAGTCCAGGTAGGTCGCGATGGCGCCGACCGGCGGCTGGGCGGTGTACATGTAAAGGCTGCGCGCGATCGGATAGCTCCCGTCGGCCCCGCTGGCGACGCTCGGCGCGACGTACGGCGAGGCGGCGTCGCGCGCCACGGCCACGAGCTTCTCGTGGGCGGGGTTGACGTAGCCCAGGCCGTCGTAGCCGATGGCGTTCGGGTTGCGCTGCACCTCGCTGGTGATGCCGACGGACGACGGCATCAACAGGGTTTGCGGGGCGAAGATGTCGGTGCTCTCGGCATCGCCCTTGCGCACGACCTCCTCGAGGAAGTACACGTGCGTGCCAGAGTTGGTCTCGCGCGACACGAGCACGACCGGCGCGTCGCGCCCGCCGACGTCGCGCCAGTTGGTCACCCGGCCGCTGAAAAGGTCGGCCAGCTGGTCGAGGGTCAGCCGGTCGACGGGGTTCGAGGGATGCACGACGACGGCGAGCGCGTCGATCGCGACGACGAACTCCTGCGGGTCCATCCCCTTGGCCTTGGCCTCGTCGATCTCCGCCGCCTTCATCTCGCGGCTGGCGTTGGCGATGTCGACCGTGCCGTTGATGAGGGCGGCGATGCCGGTTCCGGAGCCGCCACCCGTGACGGCGATCGACACGTCGGGCGCCACTTCGCGGTAGGCTTCCGCCCAGGCCAGGGCGAGGTTGACGAGGGTGTCCGAGCCCTTGTTTTGGATGGCGCGCGCGGTGCCCGCCGGCGCGCGGTCGGCCGCCTCGCCGGTGCCGGAGCGGCAGCCCGCCGACAGCGGTGCGCCGATCGACACGGCGATGGCGATGGCGGCCACGGGCAGCCGGCGCGGCGTCAATCGGCGGGCTGCCATGCGACGCGCGCATGTCTTCGCGACGGCTGGGCCGGGCAGAGGCGGGCATGGCGCAGATTGGGGAGCGTACGACATCGAGATGGGCCACTCGGTCGGTTCGTACGTGCCCGCGATCGCCGTGGCACGCCGGCGGCTATCGTAGTCGGATGCCCGGCGCGCGTCAAGGCCGCGCGGGCGCAACGGATCGTCCCAGCCGCCGGCGATGCCGAATTCCGGCGCTGTCGCACCCTTCGGGCGCCAGGGCCGTTAATAGAGATGGGAGATCCGGCGCGACGTCCGGCATCTCGCCCTGCGCCGTGGCCGCACGGCGCCCGCCTGGCCGCCTGGATCAGCCGCGGCGGCATCACGCAAGCCGCCCGATGGACGCAAACGGTCCGCCGGCGCATCGCTCGGTCGACCAACACACAGGGGGATAGCATGAAACAACGTTGGTTGAGTCTCGCGGGCTCGGGACTCGCCGTCGCCGCGGTGCTTGCGGCATGGTCCGTCGCCGGCCACGGCGCGCCGCGGCCGACCGCCCACGCGCAAGCCGCCACACCAGCGTCGCCGACGGCCACCGCCGTTCCGGTCGGCGGCCGGCTCCAGGCCGACAACGCGTGCTACGTGCGCTTGCCGGACCTCCCGCGGGCGGTCTACGGCGGCTTTGGCGCCTACAACGACGAGACCGGCGTCCTGACGTTCGCCGGCGGGGCCGAGAAGCGGTCGGAAGAGAACACGATCGCGTACTACGACCTGTACGCGATGAAGCTCGACGGGCGGGCCGGCGGCTGGACGCGGATCCCCTACGAAGGGAACGCCGTCGGCTACCTGCGCGACGTCGACCGCGGCTGCCGCGAGATGTCGAGCGTCCGGGTGAGCGCCTCGCGCTGGCTGTCGGTGCTCGGCAAGGACGGGTGCGACGGCACGACCCGACGCCGCGGCGACATCAAGGAGCTGTCGGTCGGCGCGAGCGCCTCGGCCGCCGGCGTGCGCTGGCGGGCCGGCAGCGCCATCGAAGGCGCCGTGCCCTGGGAGCTCGACAGCGGGCGCCGCGAACTGGCGCGCACGTTCGCCGCCTACGACACCCAGCGCGGCCGGCTGGTGTTCGGACAGGGCACGTTCAACGACAAGCGGGCCGAGACCACCCGCGAGGAGATCTACGCGGCGTCGAGCTACGGCGGCGCGCAGTGGAAGGTCAACCTGCTCCTGCCCGGCGGCCCGATCCCCGCCCGGCGCTACGGCAGCTGCGCGGCGTACGTCAACGACCCCGACACGGGGGTGGACGGCGTGATCGTCGTCGGCGGGCAGGAGGGCCAGCCGCCGGGCACCGGCGCGCAGACGTACAAGGAAGTGTGGTGGCTGGACTTCTCGCGGACGGCGAGCGGCGAGTGGTCGAACATCACGGCCCGGTTTGCGAACATGGACGACTACGGCGCGCGGCGCGAGGGCGCCTGCGCCTACAACCCGGCCACCAAGACGCTCTACACGTGGTTCGGCCGCGGCAGCTCGGGCATCCCCGACGGCGCCAGCCGCACGGTGGGCCTGTGGCGGGTGAACCTGTCCCAGCTGGCCGACGCCGCCGCGCCGCTGACGTGGGAGCGCCTGGCCAAGGACAACATGAAGGGCGTCGGCGCCGGCGGCCGGCGGTCCATCCCGAACGTCTACGATTGGCGGAACAACCGCCTGTTCGTGATGGCCGGCCGAGGCGGTTCGGAGGAGCTCGACGAGTTCGCCGAGGTATGGGCGCTGTATCCCGACGTGACGGGCGAGGCGTGCGCCAACCTCGATCCGTACGCGCCGTTCGGGTCCGGCGTTCCCACCGCCACGCCCGCCCCCGTGCCGACCGCCACCCCGGTTCCCGGCGTCGTGGCGCAGGCCTGCCCCGACCTCGATCGCGTGGTGCCGGCGGCCGTCATCAATGCCGCGCTGGCCAACCCGTCGACCGTCCTGGGCTGGGGGCAGCTCTGCACGCCCGGCCTGCCGCCGAGCCCGTCTAACACGTGGCGCAGTCACCTCACCCTCCAGAACCGCGCCGCCGCGTACCATCCGATCTTCAACGGCGTGGTGTTCAAGTGCGGGTGCCCATGACCTGACCCGCGCCCGGGAGCATCGCGATCCTCGGCACGGCCGGGGCCGGCGTTACGCCGGCCCCGGCCGTTTTTGCATGGGCCGCGAGCGGCCCGGCGCCCGGGCCTCGACCGGCCGCTCCCGCCGCGCGCTGCTCCCGCCTCGGCGTGAACGACATGCCCGCCACACCCTCCGCCGTCTCCCGACGGGGACTTCCACGACGTGCCCCGCGCGCCCTCGTTAACGATCCTTCACCATCATTTCCGCGCCGGTTAACCACAACTTGACCGTCCCGCAAGCCAGCCCTGGTACCTTGTCCACCGTGATCTCATTGCGGGGGCCGCGGGCCACGCCGGCCATCGCGGACCCGCGGGCTCACGCCGGCGCCGCCAGGACGACGGCGCCCACGCACACAGGCCAACCTTTGATGGAGGAGAATGCAATGCGATTCAAGTCGCTGATGACGATGGCGGCAGTGCTCGGCCTCACGGCCGCGTGCGGCGGCCAGCCGACCGAGGCGCCCGCCGAGCCGACCGCGGCCGCGGCGCCGACGATGGCGCCGGCCACCGAGGCTCCGACCGAGGCACCCGCCGAGCCGGTGACGGTCTCGGAGAGCACCGTGCAGCTGCCGGCGGTCGACGCGGCGGCGGCCACGGGCGACATCGTCACCGCCGGCAGCTCGACGGTCTACCCGCTGAGCGAGGCGGTCGCGAAGGCGTTCGAGCGCGAGGGCTACACCGGCAAGATCACGATCGACTCGGTGGGCACCGGCGCCGGCTTCGAGCGCTTCTGCGTGGCCGGCGAGACCGACGTCGCCAACGCCAGCCGGGCGATCAAGGAAGAGGAAACGGCGAGCTGCGCCGCCATCAACCGCACGCCCGTCGAGTTCCGCGTCGGCACCGACGCGCTGGCGGTCGTCGTCAGCGCCGAGAACGACTTCGCGCAGGACCTGACGATGCAGCAGCTGGCCGACGTGTTCGCCGGCACGGCCAAGACGTGGGCCGACCTCGACCCGAGCTACCCGGCCGAGCCGATCCAGCTCTTCAGCCCGGGCACCGACAGCGGGACGTTCGACTACTTCGTCGAGGCGGTCTACGAGAAGGACAAGACCAAGATCCTGGCCGCCAACCCGCAGATGTCGGAAGACGACAACGTGCTGGCGCAGGGCGTGGCGGGCAGCCCGTACGCCATCGGCTACTTCGGCTACGCCTACCTGCAGGAGAGCGCGGGCGCGCTGCGGGCGCTCAGCATCGACGGCGTCGCGCCGTCGTTCGACAGCGCCGAGAACGGCACGTACCCGCTGTCGCGCCCGCTGTTCATCTACAGCACGGCCGACATCATGCAGCAGAAGCCTCAGGTGGCGGCGTTCATCAACTTCTACCTGACGAACGTCAACGACCTCATCGGCGACGCCGGCTACTTCCCGGCCAGCGGCGAGGCCCTTGACACGGCGAAGAACAACTGGCTGGCGGCCGCGGGGCAGTAGCGCACGGCCGAGTCGCGCCGGACGCCGAGGCGCGAGCATCGATGGTCACGGGTGCGTGGGCGGTGGGCGGCGGCCGAGTCACGGCGCCACCCACCGCCCACGCGCCACGCCGGGCCAGGCGGGCGGCGGGATCGGACCGGATGGCCACGGACCACGGGCCTCGAGGATCCAGGAGGAGGCGATGACGGTGACGACGACACGCATGCAGGGCGCCGGAGCGGTCGCCGCGGAGGGCGCGGCGCCATCCCTTCGCCGGCGGCGCCGCTGGCTCGAGGACGGCATCGAGGTCGGGCTGTTCGCGGCCGGCTTCCTGTCGATCCTCACCACGATCGCGATCGTGGCCGTCCTCGGGAAGGACGCGCTGCACTTCTTCCACAACCCCGACGTGAGCCTGGTGGACTTCCTGACGGGCACGGTCTGGCAGCCGCAGCTCGGTCGATTCGGCCTGCTGCCGCTCCTCAACGCCACGCTGATGGTCAGCGGCCTCGCGATGGTCGTCGCGCTGCCGATCGGCCTCTCCATCGCCATCTACCTCAGCGAGTATGCCACGCCGGCCGTCCGCAACCGACTCAAGCCGACGCTCGAGATCCTGGCCGGCGTCCCGACGGTGATCTACGGCTACTTCGCATTGACGTTCGTCACACCGATCTTGCGCTGGATGCTCGGGGCGCGCACGGTCGACATCTACAACGTGCTCTCCGCGGGGCTCGTCGTCGGCATCCTCGTGATCCCGCTCGTCGCGTCGATGAGCGAGGATGCCCTGCAGGCGGTCCCGCGCGCGCTGCGCGAGGCGGCCTACGGGCTCGGTGCGACACGCCTCGAGACGTCGCTGCAGGTGGTGGTGCCGAGCGCGCTGTCCGGCATCGCGGCGGCGTTCATGCTGGCCATGTCGCGGGCGATCGGCGAGACGATGGTCGTGGCCATCGCCGCCGGCGCCGGCCCGCGGCTGACGGCCAACCCGCTGCGCTCGGCCGAGACGATGACGGGCTACATCAGCCGCATCAGCGGCGGCGACCTCAGCTACAACTCGGTCGACTACGACAGCATCTTCGCCATCGGGCTGGCCCTCTTCGTCATCACGCTGGCGCTCAACATCCTGAGCGGGCGCATCGTCCGGCGCTTCCGGGAGGTGTACGAATGACCGCGTGGACGTCGGATCCCGCCGGCATGTCCCGAGCCCCCACCGGCTTGGCCACGCCGGAGGTGGCCGGGCAGATCGCCCGCCGCCATCGGATCGGGCGCGCCTGGCTCGCGGTGTTCCAGCTCTCGACCATCGTCGGCATCGTCGTGCTCGGCGCGCTCCTCTACAATATCGTCAACGAGGCGGCCGGCTATGTCGCGTACGAGCACCGGACCGATCCCGCCGAGGTGCTGCCGGCGGGGCGAACCGTCGCCGATCTCGCGGCGCCCGAGCTCGCCGCGGTCCTGACGGCCAACCTCTCCCGCAACGCGGTCGCGACGATCGAGCGCGAGCGGCCGCTGGCCGAGCGCGACCGGGCCGACCTCGCCCGGCTCGTGCACGAGCGCGTGCTCGAGACGCGCGCGGCCCGGACGTGGAACCTGACCGAGTCGGTGCTCGACCGCCCCGCGATCGCGGCCGAGGCCGCCGGGCGGACCACGGGCGCCGATCTGCGCCTCACGTCGTGGCTGTCGCCGGCGTTCATCACCGCGCCGCAGTCCGGCGAGGCCGAGTACGCGGGCATTCGGACGGCCATTCTCGGCTCGTTGTGGATCATCGTGATCACGATGCTGGTGGCCGTCCCGATCGGCGTGGCGGCGGGGGTCTACCTCGAGGAGTATGCCGACCGTGGCCGGTGGATCAACCGGGCCATCCAGACCAACATCAGCAACCTGGCCGGCGTGCCGTCGATCATCTACGGCATGCTGGGCCTCGCGGTCTTCGTCCGCGCGCTCGAGCCGCTGACGAGCGGCGGAGCCCTCGGCGCGGCCGACCCGACGACGGCCAACGGCCGGACGATCCTCTCGGCCGCCCTCACGATGGCGCTCCTCATCCTGCCGCTCATCATCATCAACGCGCAAGAGGCCATCCGCGCCGTGCCGTCGTCGCTGCGCGAGGCCAGCTTCGGCCTCGGGGCCACACGCTGGCAGACCATCCGTCACCACGTCCTGCCCGGCGCGGTGCCCGGCATCCTCACCGGCACGATCCTGGCGATGTCGCGCGCCATCGGCGAGACGGCGCCGCTCATCGTGGTCGGCATGTCGACCTACATCACGTTCGATCCGAGCTCGCCGTTCGACAAGTTCACGACGCTGCCAGGCCAGGTCTACCAGTGGACCTCGCGCCCGCAGCCGGAGTTCCACCACATCGCGGCCGCCGCGAGCGTCGTGCTGCTCGTGCTGCTCGTCGCGCTGAACGCATCGGCGATCTACGGGCGCAACCGCGCCCAAGTGAGGTACTAGCCATGATCGTCACCCTCGAGGCCGGCCCGCGCACGCTGGCGGCACGCAATGGCGCGAGCCCGAACACGGGCGCCGACAACGTGCTCGAGGCGCACCAACTGCACGTCTACTACGGTGGCTTCCGCGCCATCGAGAACGTGTCGCTCCCGATCGCCGAGAACCGGATCACGGCCTTCATCGGCCCGTCGGGCTGCGGCAAGAGCACGATGCTGCGGGCGTTCAACCGGATGAACGACCTGGTGCCGACGGCGCGGGTGGAGGGCGACATCCGGTACCGTGGGCAGAGCATCTACGCGCCGGGGGTCGACCCGGTGGAGGTCCGCCGGCACATCGGCATGGTGTTCCAGAAGCCCAACCCGTTTCCGAAGAGCATCTACGACAACGTGGCCTGGGGCGCCCGGATCAACGGCTTCTCGGGCCCGCGGCGCGACCTCGACGATCTGGTCGAGGCAGCGCTGGTGCAGGCGGCGCTGTGGGACGAGGTGCACGACAAGCTCGACCAGAGCGGACTGTCGCTGTCGGGCGGCCAGCAGCAGCGGCTGTGCATCGCGCGCGCCATCGCCGTCAAGCCCGACGTGATCCTGATGGACGAGCCGTGCTCGGCGCTCGACCCGATCGCGACACTGCGGATCGAGGACTTGATGCAGCAGCTCAAGGAGCGCTACACGATCCTCATCGTGACGCACAACATGCAGCAGGCGGCGCGGGCGTCGGACTTCACGGCGTTCTTCAACATGGGCGAGCGGCGCCAAGGGTATCTCGTGGAGTTCGGCCCGACGGCGGAGCTGTTCACCAACCCGAAGGACCCGCGGACCGAGGACTACATCACGGGTCGCTTCGGATGAGCGGGGCGACGCGACCAGCAGGCTGGCTGATCGGGCGGGCCTTGGCCGCCGGATCGCGACGGGGAGGCGCACGATGACGCGCGAGCACTTCAACACCGAGCTGAAACGGCTGCAAGACGAGACGTGCGTGCTGGGCACGATGGTGGCCACGGGCATCACCGAGTCGGTGCGGCAGCTGTGCCAGCGCGACCGGGCGGGCTCGGAGCGCCTCATCGCGTGGGACCGGCGGATTAACGAGAAGTGCCACGCGATCGAGATGGCCACGCTGACGCTGATCGCTACGCAGGCGCCGGTGGCCACCGACATGCGGATGCTGGCGGCGGTGCTCGAGACGGTCAACGAGCTCGAGCGGATCGGCGACTATGCCAAGGGCATCGCCGCCATCAGCCTTAAGCTCGACGACGCGCCGTACTCGCAGGCGGTCTGGGACATCTTGACCGAGATGTCGATCCGCAGCCGCGACATGCTGGACCGCGCCCTGGACGCGTTCGCGCGGCGTGACCTGCCGGCGGCGCACGCGATCATCCGGCAGGACGACGGGATCGACGACCTCTTCAACCAGGTCTTCGGCATCGCGATGCACCCGAACGGGGCGCTGCCGGGCG
The DNA here is from genome assembly GCA_964415605.1 of uncultured Anaerolineales bacterium. Lineage (GTDB taxonomy): Bacteria > Chloroflexota > Anaerolineae > Epilineales > Epilineaceae > UCB3. Next base: position 22,740 of record CAYQBA010000009.1, read on the forward strand.
TGGCGCCGGGCGACATGGCGGCGACGCTGGAGCGCGCCAACTACCTGATGTGGATCGCCCACAACCTCGAGCGCAGCGCCGACCGCGTGACGAACATCTGCCAGCGGGTCATCTTCACGATCACGGGGGAGCTGGACGACCTGGATCCGGCGTAGCCGCGGGCAGCGTGAACCGGAAGGTCGCGCCGCGCCCCGGGTTGTTCGCGGCCCAGATCCGCCCGCCGTGGCCGGTGATGACGTGCCGCGCGATGGCCAGCCCAAGCCCGGCGTTGCGGTGGGTGCGCGCGCGGTCGGCCCGGTAGAAGCGCTCGAACACGCGCTCGAGGTCGCCCGGTGCGATGCCCGGCCCCTCGTCGGACACGCAGACCGTGACCCGGTCTGGCTCGTCGCCCGGCTCGACGCCGACGGCGATGGTGCCGCCGGGCGGCGAGAACCGCAGCGCGTTGTCCAGGAGGTTGGTGAGCACGCGTGTGACGTGCAGGCGATCGGCCAGGACGTAGACGCCCTCAGGGACTTCGATGGCCAGCCTCACCGCGCCGGCCTCGACTTGCGGTGCGAGGCCGTCGGCGACGGCCTGGACCAGGCCCGCCAGCGGCTCGGGCTGAAGCTTGAGCAGTGCCCGGCCGCTCTCGATCTGGTTGAGGGCCACCATGTCGTCGGCCAGCGTCTGGAGCGTCCGGAGCTGGTCGCGGATCTGCTCGACGATGGGCGCGCGAGTCGCGGCGTCGTCGAAGCGCGGCGCGAGCAGGGTGTCGGCCAGCAGCCCGATCGATGTGAGCGGCGTGCGCAGGTCGTGCGACACGTTGGCCACGAGGTCCCGCCGCGCGCGCGCCAGCCGCTCGAGCTCGGTGTCGTCGCGCAGCGCCAGGACGGTGTTGTCGTCGTCGAGCTTGACGAGGCCGAGGCGGTAGACACGGTCGCGGATGCGGACCGTCTGCGACTCGGCCTGCCCCCGGACGGCCGCCGCGACCGCGTCGCGGATCTCGATGCTGCGCACCGCCGTCATGATGGTCTGCGGCTGGGCGAGGTCCAGCCCGAACCACGCGCGCGCGGCGCGGGTGGCCCAGCGGATCCGCTGCTGGGGGTCGACGACGATGATGGCGTCGCTCACGACCTCGCCGGCGGCGTCGAACAGGGCCTGGATGCGGGCCTCCTCGGCCCGCTCGCGCGCGAGCTGGGCCTCGAGCTGCCGCAGGGCGGCGTCGGCGAACAGCCGCTCGCGGCGCCAGGCGCGTCGGCCGATGGCCCAGCCGGCGATGGCGACGGTCACGGCGATGGCGGCGGCGAGCAGCGCGTCGGGCATGGTTGGGGAGCGCGGATGGCGTGACGCGAGGGTCTGGCTGGCGGCCCGGCCGAGCCGCGGGCGATCGTCCGCCTACCCGTCGAACCGGTAGCCCACGCCGCGGATCGTCACGATGCGGGTCGGAAGCGACGGGTCGGGCTCGATCTTCTGGCGCAGCCACCGGACGTGCACGTCGACCGTGCGGCTGTCGCCGAGGAAGTCGTAGCCCCAGATCTTCTCGAGCAGGAGGTCGCGGCTGAGCACGACGCCGCGGTTGCGCACGAGCTCGGCCAGGAGGTTGAACTCCTTGTGGGTGAGCCGCAGCTCCTGGTCGCCGCGCATGACGCGCCGCGCGATGAGGTCGACGCTGAGGTCGCCGCACTCGAGCTTGTGGCTCGGGCTGGACGGCTGGCGGCGCAGCATGGCGCGCACGCGGGCGAGGAGCTCGCCGGTGCTGAAGGGCTTGGTGACGTAGTCGTCGGCGCCGGACTCGAGCCCGACGATCTTGTCGAGGTCGCCCGAGCGGGCCGACAGGATCAACACCGGCACGTCGAGGTCGGCGTTGCGCAGCGCCCGGCACGCGGTCAGCCCGTCGAGGCCGGGCAGCATGACGTCGAGGATCACGAGGCGCGGGTCGTGCTCGCGCACGTGCTCCACCAGCCGCGTGGCGTCCTCGAAGGCGTCGACGGCGTAGCCGTGCGATTCGAGCGTCAACGCCAGGGTGCTGCGCAGCGTCGGGTCGTCCTCGACGACGACGATCTTGCTCACAGGGCCAGCACCCCGGCGCCCGGCCACGGCGCCGCGTCGTCCTCGGTCGGGGGCGGCAGCACGAGCCCGCTCTCGCGGAAGTACTTCTCCCAGCTGGCGTGCTGCGACGTGCTGGTGACGAAGGCGACGGCGATGAGCCGCGGCACGAAGGGCTGAGCCAGAAGCCGCATGCCCGCCTCGGGCGGGCGCCGCCCGCCCTTGCGGCGGTTGCAGGCGATGCAGGCGGCCACGAGGTTCTCCCAGCTCTTGGGTCCGTTCTGGGCGCGCGGCACGACGTGGTCGATGGTCAGCCCCTTGCGCCCGGGCTGGCGGCCGCAGTACTGGCAGGTGTACATGTCGCGGGCCAGGACGCCGCGGCGCGACACCGGCATGCGCCAGTGGTGCGGAATGCGGACGTACCCGACCAGCCGGATGACGAGCGGCATGGGGAAGGTGGTCCGCTCGGACCGGACGCTGGCCTCGGCGGCCTCGACGAGCTTGGCCTTGTCTTTCAGGAGCAGCACGATCGCACGCCGGGTCGAGACGACGTTCAAGGGTTCGTTGGACGCGTTGAGCACCAGGACGGCCATGCGATTCGTCGTGTGTTCCAGAGTGTAGGATCGCCGACAATTATAGCGGCCGGCACCGGCCGGCGCGAATCATCTTGAGGGTGCCCGGCGTGGCCGCGGCGCCGCGCGGCAACAAAAAACGCGCTCCAAAAAGGAGCGCGTGAGCGGCTTGGCATGTCGACGCCGAATCGATTGGTGCCGAGGGTGGGATTCGAACCCACACGGGTGTAACCCCACGCGAGTTTGAGTCGCGCGCGTCTGCCGGTTCCGCCACCTCGGCCTGGCCGATTCGCCGATCGGCAACGACGGTGAGCCCACGGGCGGGATTGAACCGCCGACCCCGTTCTTACCAAGAACGTGCTCTACCCCTGAGCTACGTGGGCGAACGACCGCGCGGGGCGCATGTGATCCGGTGGACCACACGCGCCCCGCGGCAGGTCGGGGAGAGAGGATTCGAACCTCCGGCCTCATCGTCCCGAACGATGCGCGCTAACCGGGCTGCGCTACTCCCCGAAAACAACCAACCGATCGACGACCGCAAGCGGCACCGCCGCCGCGGCCAGGTGGGCGCGAGAGGACTCGAACCTCTGACCTCACGGATGTGAACCGTGCGCTCTAACCAACTGAGCTACGCACCCTCGCGTGTCCGGACGCGGCGTGAACGCGGCCGCTTGGTCGGGGCGAGAGGATTTGAACCTCCGACCTCTAGTCCCCCAGACTAGTGCGCTAACCGGGCTGCGCTACGCCCCGTCTACGACGTCTCTGCCAGGAGCGGGCGATGAGACTCGAACTCACGACCCTCTGCTTGGGAAGCAGATGCTCTACCACTGAGCTACGCCCGCCCGATCGTCGGCGCCCACCGGCGCGCCAGTGGAGCTGAGGGGATTCGAACCCCTGACCTCTTGAATGCCATTCAAGCGCTCTCCCAGCTGAGCTACAGCCCCGCGACCCCGCGCACTGCCGGCCTGGGCGGTGCCCCGCCCGTGCGCCGCAGGGAGACCAGCGGGGCTCGAACCCGCGACCTTCTGATCCACAATCAGACGCTCTGCCGACTGAGCTATGATCTCCATGTTGTCAGTGGGCGATCCTGGACTCGAACCAGGGGCCTCTCCCTTATCAGAGGAGTGCTCTAACCAACTGAGCTAATCGCCCGTGAACAGGCTCCGGCAACAGGATTCGAACCTGTAACCCTCCGGTTAACAGCCGGATGCTCTACCGTTGAGCTATGCCGGATTGCATTTCCGCGCGGTGTCGGCCGCGCCGCGTCCCCGCCGCGGGAGCGAGCGGCGCGGTGACCGGTTTGGGCATACGGCCTCCGCGCGGAGGCGCCGTAAGCATAGCAGTGCCGAGGCCCAGACTTGAACTGGGGACCCCTTCATTTTCAGTGAAGTGCTCTACCAACTGAGCTACCTCGGCGCGGCACAAGGCGACGGCCGGAATCGAACCGGCGGTGAGGGTTTTGCAGACCCTTGCCTTACCACTTGGCGACGTCGCCGTAGGCGGAGAGGGCGGGATTCGAACCCGCGACGGGCCGAAGCCCGCAACGGCTTAGCAGGCCGCCCCATTACCAGGCTATGGTAACCTCCCCGCGAATCGGGTCTTGTCAAGATCCGGTTGTTAAGATGCCTTGGCTGGGGGACAGGGATTCGAACCCCGACCTACTGATCCAGAGTCAGCTGTCCTACCGTTAGACTATCCCCCAACGTGTAGCCCCTACGGGATTCGAACCCGTGTCTCTGCCTTGAGAGGGCAGTATCCTGGGCCTCTAGACGAAGGGGCCAAGCGCCGTTGTGCCGGCTATTCAACTGTCCGAGCCGTGGGCGCCGCGCCGGCTCGTGGCCGGCGGCGGCGCTCGTGACTCGAGGTAGCGGGGACAGGACTCGAACCTGTGACCTTCGGGTTATGAGCCCGACGAGCTGCCACTGCTCCACCCCGCAACGATGTGCCCGTGATCATGCGAACCGTCTGTGGCGGCGGTTGGATTTGAACCAACGACCTATCGATTATGAGCCGATCGCTCTAACCCCTGAGCTACGCCGCCCGGCGTTGCCCGCTCGAGGTACCCTCGGCAGGACTCGAACCTGCGCACCCGGCTCCGGAGGCCGGCGCTCTATCCTCTGAGCTACGAGGGCCTGCACTTGTATCCAGGTATGCCGAGCGTCATACCCCCGATTCTGTCGTGTCCGCCATCTATCTCAGGCCCGCGTGCGGACCTGGCGTCGCCTGGCCTGGCGGGTGTTGCCCGCCCTCACCGGCTCCGCTGCGACGGGACAGCGCCGCACCCCCCGAAGGAGGCCGCCCTGCCCACCCGCCTTGCTGCCGTGGTCGCCTCGCCTGCGTGCGCCCGTCGCCGGGCCGCACCCTCGCCTTCCCGGCGAGCTTTCACCCTTGCCGCCGGCCAGGCCGGCGACAGGTCTGCTCTCTGTTGCGGCTGTCGTCGCGCGCCCTCGCGGGCAACGCGCCCCCGCTTGCGGTTTCACGGGGCCCACCTGTATATGGCAGTCGGGAAGTTCCTCTGGCTGATCGCCAGCGGCGGATCGACCCGGCACACCTGGCAAAGTGCGATGCGGAAGGGGAGACTCGAACTCCCACCCTCGTAATCGAGGACTAGGCCCTCAACCTAGCGCGTCTGCCAATTCCGCCACTCCCGCGGGTGTCCAACGTGCGCGCCGCCCCCTCGCGAGAAGGGGCGCGCGTGTGCCGAGGGCGAGACTCGAACTCGCACGGGAGTACTCCCACTACGCCCTGAACGTAGCGCGTCTGCCAATTCCGCCACCCCGGCGCTGCCTTGCCGGCAGTATCCCCGGGAGGACTCGAACCTCCGGCCTTCTGGACCGCAACCAGACGCTCTAATCCACTGAGCTACGGGGACTTGCATGATCACTATGGCGCTGTCAAGGTGCCGACCGATCCGTGGCGGGGCCGGCCCGCCTGGAAAAGCAACGCGGCGTGGACACCGGGTCTCACGCCGCGAGGAGGGGGGAGCCTGACGCCTAGCGCTTCTCCCGCGCCCCCTCGCCGATCTGGCGACAGTTGAAACTGTCGAGATGGTGCAGCCACATCCACACGTCCGGAATGCCGGCCCGGCCGGTGCGGGGGTGGTGGTGCGCCATCATGGGATGCATGAAGCGGAGAATATCATACCTGCGCGAAAGGTGCAAGTCTGGCGCGTGGGGGCCGGGTCGTGCAACAGGGCTTGGGGCGGCGACCCGACCGGATCGCCGCCCCAGCCCGCCACGACCGCATCGTGACCGACGCCGGCAAGCTGGGCTACTGTGGACAGTCTCCTGGTTCGTGCTCACACCAGAACTGGCGGGTCTCCTTCTCCTTTTCGTCTAGCCCATTGAGCCGGCCCACGAACACGCTTGCATCATCGTACCACCTGCCCTCGCAGATGCCGTTGACGTCAATGCTCACCTCGGCGGACACCGGGTAGACCCCGTCCGGCGACGCGTTGATGCCCTCGTAGGTGCATTCCGTCTTGGACGTGAGCCAGATGTTGCCGGCCGGGCCCTTCGCAAGCCTCGAGAAGCGGCCGTAGTTGCTCGTCATCGCTGGTGCGCTGGACCAGTTGATGGTGCCATACACACCGCCGACGCCGGCGTTGGGCGGATGCGGCGAGAAGGCGACCCAGGTCACGGGTTGGACCGACTCAAGGTTGGGAGACCGCCAGGTGGTCGTGCCGCTACCGAAGGTGTCAATCGTGCGCATTTGCATCGTCCGGGCTCCGTTCAAGAACAAGCCCATGTTGGGGTAGTAGCCGTCGCTGCGGTCGTACTCGCATCGAGAGACGCCCCAGGTCAGGACCGTCATGTTCGTGCCATCATGCCTGGCGAAAACTCGGCGGACGCCCCTTGCCAGGCCTTCGACGTGCGTCGACGGGAACTCCTGACGCCGCTCCGCCACCGCCGTCATGGAGTCGCAGTACCGGACCGTCGGTTGCGCTTCGCGAGGGATACCGCGCGGGAAGGGTGCCGGTCCAGGAATGACGCCCCAAGCTACGACCGGAGTCAGAAAACCGTTGATGTCGGTCCCTCCGAGCAATCCAGTGCCCGGCACGTCGAAGTACTCCACACGCGACCACTTCTCCATGGGAAAGTCGGCCTTCGTCAAGAACTCTACGTCAAGCCCGCGTTGGACCTTGACGTTAAGCCTGCCGTGGAGCTCCTGTATCTTTGCCCCGATCCCGACGCCGACGCCCGCATTGACTGAGACTTCCTCCCCGAGGCCGCCCTGACCGAACACGTCGAGAAACGCGCTCAGCTTGGCGATCCGCTCGGTGCCGGGCTTGTTCATGGAGTCGTCGTAGAATTCGACAACCGGCTGGGGCGTGCCGGCCGGTGGGCTCGTCACCTCGTAGATGACGTCCACGGGATCCGATTGCGTCTCGGACGGGTTCAGGAGATCTGCGATCAGGCACTCTGGGGAGACGGAGATCAAGAACGTGCAGACTTCGAGCACATTGAACTTGAGGATTACCGTCGCGCTTTGGGTGAGCCACCCCGTCCCGCTTCCGGCATTCAGCCCGATACCCGGCCCGGCGCCGAGCGTGACTTCGGCGATGGCGATCGAGCCGTCGACCTGGCCCGAAATGCTCAGCGTCCCCGTCGACGTGACCCTCCCTCTACCCTCGATTCCGTCGATGAGCTGGATCTCGCCGAGTGCGATGGCGATCGTCATCGCCGTGGTGAGGGCCGTGCGCTGGCACGCGTCATAGTCCGCGTAGCCCTCCAAACCGCACGTGCTGACGGGCTGGCCGGGCTCGAGCAGGACGTCCTGGCGCGCGCCGTTTCCGCCGGCGGTCGGCGGCAGCGCAACGTCGCCGTAGGCGCCGCCACCGGATACAGACACCCCCAGGTGCGGGAGTACGACGTGCGTTTGCGGCGCTTCGAAGTGCAGCCGGTGCTGCGACGTGCCCGGAGGCGCCGTGTCGAACACGAACTTCCCACTGCTCCCGGTGACGCACACCGAGGTCATCTGGCTGCCGCTGACAGTACGATAGTCGAATCGCACCACCACACCGGCAACACCGGGATCCGACATGTCAGAGAGGCCGTTGCCGTTGAGATCGTGACGGGCGAAGCCGTAGGTGCTCTCGATCTCGTGGGACGTCGGGCACGGCGACGGCGGCGGCGAGCTCAACATGCTGGTAGACGACGCATCCTCGCGCGGACTCTGCGAACGAACTGGCGACGCGTCCGTGGTCGTGGCGACGGAGTTCGGCGAGCCACCTTCTGCCAAGGCCTCCAACTGGTCGGCAATGGCAGGGTATCCGCGATCCCGCATCTTGAGCGCCAACTCGGCGGTCGTGGTTTCGGGGAAGGCCAGCGGGTCGACGTTGATCGACACGACTTGGTTGCGCGTTGCTTCCGCGACGGCTCGATTGCTCTCGACCGCGTCGGGTTGGTCGGGATAGGTGGCCTGCAGCAAGTCTTCGTCGGCCTGCACAAGCCGGATCCACTCGATGCCGACCGTGGTGGCTTCTGACAGTGATGGTCCGCCCGGATCGACGACAACCCCGCCCACTGCCGGCTGATGCACTTCGATCGCCACGTAGCGCGTGCGAAGGAGCTCGTTGTAATCGGGGAAGTCGATGTCGCTCGCGCTCAGCGTGATCCGGGCCTTGCCGGCGGCGTCAGTCGTCGCCTGCGCCAGCGCGCGGATCGGCCGGGGGCCAAGGCTCGGGCCGCTGGCTGCGGTGCCGCTCCCGTCGTTCACGGCGTCCAGCACCGCGATCCCCTTCCATGCGCGGTTCAAAACCGCGGTCGCCGCGGCGCGACCGCCGGCGGTCGTCGTGCCGCTGCCGCCGACGTTGGTTGCCGTCAGGTCTTCATAGGTCCACAGCAGGACGCGGTAGCCCGCCGCCGGGTTCCCGAGGTCGTCCTGCAGGTCCAGCCCCACCGTATACGTGTCGGTGGCACCGGGCGTGGTGGTGCCGGTCTGTGCCGCCGGCGCGGCCACGGCCGCGCGTGGTTCCGGGGCCAGTGACGCGCCGGCGGTCAGCAGCAGGCCGCCGGTCGCCAGCACGACCCGCATCGCCGCAAGGCGTGACGGTCTGTGGTGCGCGTCCCTGGACTTCCAGAGAGTCATGTTCACGATCAGTCCTCCCTTGTACGGATTGGTGCCGGCCGATGCCAGGCACGCTCAAGGGTATTGGGCGACCGTTGCATGATCGTCACACGAACGTCACGCGAGATGGTGGTCGGCGAACTTCGGCCACCGTGGCAAGCGGAGAGGGGGCGACGGGCTGGCAAGAGGGGGCGAGATCGACGAGAGCGTGGACCCGTGGCCCCGGGGTGCCTATCGGATCACGTGAACCGTGACGCCGACGTCGATCGCCGACTAGGCCCGATCGGCAGTGAGAACTGGCAGGTCGCGCCGGATGGCCAGGGCGAGGCAGGCGCGGTCGGCGATCGACAACCCCAGCGGGCGGGCCCTGGGCAGCATCGCGGCGGCGATGACCGCCTCGACCGCCGTGAATGGCACGACCTCGATGGGCAGCGCGGCGACCTGGCGCCAAATGTCCGTGGCCGGATGCCCGTCACGCACGAAGCGACCGATGACTTCAGCGAGGTTGACCGTGGAGACGCAGCTCTGATCGAGGTGCGCCGCGACCTGGGTGTGGCCGGCCTCACGGAACAGCAGCGCCAGCACGGCGGATGCGTCCAGGACGATCACTCGCGCGCCGCTTCGATCCGCCGCTCGGCGATCAGGTCGTCGACGACGTGGGCGGGCTTCGCGTGGCCGTACATCCGGTCCACCCACGCCTGCACGTCTTCGACCGACACGGTGGGGCCGGTGGCGTCATCGTCCTCGCAGGCCGCGGTCAGGATGGCGCGCGCCTCGGCCTCCATGCCGCGGCCGTGCTCGGCCGCGCGCACGCGCAACGGAGCATGCAGGCGTTCGGGAATGTTACGGATGTTGAGGACGGCCATTGGGCTTCTCCCAAGTCGTCGCGTTCGGTGTTGCATGGTAGGCGATGTGGGCGCAGCCAGCAATCGGATGTCACACCAGCCGCTGCTCGCTTGGATCGGCTCAGGGTGCCGGCTTGAGAGCGTTGGACGGTTCGGCCGGGGTTGAGGCGAGGGCTCTGCCAGCCAGTGGTCGAGCGTGTGCTAGAATGGCGGCCCATGCCCCTCTTTCCCTCGGCATCGCCCCGTCTCGACATCACCGCGCCCAGCTTCAAGGCCGACCCGTACCCCGTCTACGCTCGCCTGCGCCGCGATGCCCCGGTGTGCGAGGTCGGGCTGCCGGGCCGGCAGACGGCGTGGCTGGTCACGCGCTACGACGACGTGCTGGCCGCGTTGATGGATCCGCGGCTGGTGAAGAACCGGCTAGCCGCCCGCACGCCCGAGCAGCTGGCGCGCGAGCCGTGGATGCCGGCGATGGTCCGGCCGCTGGCGCGCAACATGCTGGACCTGGATGGCGCGGACCACCAGCGGCTGCGGGGGCTGGTGCACAAGGCGTTCACGCCGCGCCTGGTGGAGCGCATGCGCGACCGGGTGCAGGCGCTGGCCGCCGCGCCGCTCGACGCGGCCGAACGGCGCGGCGGCCTGGATGTCATCGCGGACTTCGCCGAGCCGATCCCGACGACGATCATCGCCGAGATGCTCGGCGTGCCGGCCGCCGATCGGGTCCGCTTCCGCCGCTGGAGCAACGGCATCCTCCAGGCCACGGCGTCGCGCTGGGGCATGCTGCCCGCCTTGCCGCACCTCTGGCGCTTCCTGCGCTACATCCGCCGCCTCATCGCCGACCGCCGTGCCGCACCGGGCGATGACCTGCTCTCGGCGCTGATCGCCGCGGAGGAAGCGGGCGACCAGCTGTCGGAGGACGAGCTGGTGGCGATGGTGTTCCTGCTGCTCGTGGCCGGCCACGAGACGACGGTCAACCTCATCGGCAACGGGATGCTGGCGCTTCTCGAGCACCCGGAGGCGATGGACCGGTTGCGCGGGGACCCCGCGTTGATCAAACCGGCGATCGAGGAGCTGCTGCGTTTCTACAGCCCGGTGGAGATGGCCACTGAGCGGTTTGCGGCCGAGGACATGACGCTGGCGGGCGTCGCGATCCCGCGCGGGGCGCAGGTCATGGCGGGCCTGGCGTCGGCGAATCGTGATCCGGCGCAGTTCCCCGACGCGGATCGGCTGGACCTTGCGCGCGACCCGAACCGGCATCTGGCCTTCGGGCACGGTGCGCACTATTGCCTTGGGGCGTCGCTGGCGCGTCTGGAAGGGCAGGTTGCCATCGGGTCGCTGGTGGCGCGCTTCCCGGCGTTGCGGCTGGCGGAGCCGCGCGAGGCGCTGCGCTGGCGGCCGGGGCTGGTGGTGCGCGGGCTGGCGCGGCTGGGGGTGGTCGTGGGGTGAGCTTCGCGCCCGCGCCCCAAATCGGTCATGCGCGACTGGCCGGCTGCACGCCCGCTCCGCCCTTGATCCAGGGCCGCACCCCTCATCGTCCGCTTGGTCGGGCGGCGGGGCGATCTCGAGACGTCAGCAGGCGCGCGCCAGCGCCCGACGGATCAGCCGAGGCTGGGATCGGGGGAAGTGCGCGGGTGCGCGGCGTCTGGTGCTGGGAGCAGACCTCGCGGCGTGTCCGAGATCCAGGCTGTCTCGGGTCAGGATCCAGGCTCAGTCGATGCACTTCCTTGCCTTGCACGGGTCGTATCAGGCAAGGAACCGGTGCGGGATCGCCTGGATCCCTGGCACCTCAAGGCAAGGAACCTGGCATCGGCGGCCCGGATCGGGATCTTCTTCGAGGTCGGCCGGCGCCGCGAGCGCGAAGGGGGCGCGGGCCGCGCTGCCGCGGAAGCGGCCGCTGCCTACCGCGTGCCTCCGCCCGGCGTGCCGACGGGGCGACCCGGCCGGATCGCCCCGTGTGTGCCGACCGCGGATGGCGAGGCCGCCATGGGGTCCGCGTGCCACGGTGTCAGGGCGGGGCGCGGGGTGGATCGGCCCGGGGTGGTCGGTGGCCGCCCGGTCCCGGCGATCGCACGGGCGTCGGGCCGGTCCCGGGACGCCACGGGAACGCCGTGGCGGGAGCGGAGGCGGGGTGCCACGGGGTGGGCGCGGGGCCTCGATCGACCGATGCGGCGACGGCGGCACCGGGCGGGCACGCGGCCGGGCTGGGGCGGGCTGGCCACCCGACGCCCGCCGCGAGTGAGGCGGACACGGTCGTCAGGCGCCGGCCCACGGCGTCGAGGATGGCTGGGAGAAGGCGGCCCATGCGGGTCAAGCCGTGCCGCGCGGCGTCGGCCACCGCCGCGAACCGGCGCGTGGCTGCGCGTGCCCAGCGGATGATTCTGCTCATCGGACGCTCCCCCCATTGACCTCGTGGTTGTTCGACGACCGGTCGGCGATTCGATGGCCGTCATACCGTTAACGATTGGCGCGCGGTATCATTGGCGCGCGTGTCCACCGATCATCCGCCGAACGGGCGCCGAACGCCCGCTGGCGAGACCGGCGGACGTGCTGCCGGCTGGCAAATCGTCGAGAGGAGGGCCCGACCGTGATGCCCGACCGTTGGGTGTCCAAGCGTTTCCGGCGAGCGGTCCTTGGCGCGTGCGCCGTCGGCCTTTCCGCCTGTGCTTCGGGCGCGCCGAGCGCCGGTGTGTCGGGCGGCGACGCCGTGAACGGCGCAGGCGGGCCGCCGGCCATTTCGGCGGCGACCATCGCGCCCGCGCCGACGGCCTCGACGGCGGCCGGCACGGCGGTCTCGGCCGCCGCCATCACCGCTTCATCGTCATCGACCGGCACGGTCTCGTCGTCCGCCGCCGTCTCGTTACCCAACACGGTCGCGTCGACCGGCACGGTATCCTCGACCGCCGCCGTCTCGTCGACCACGACCCCCTCGTCGACCACCGCCCCGGCCGTGGCCTTGCCGGACTACGGGCCGGCTCCGGAGATCACCAACGACACCTGGCTGAACGCCGACGCCCCGATCCGCTTGGCCGACCTGCGCGGCAAGGTCGTGCTGATCGAGTTCTGGACGTACGGGTGAATCAACTGCCAGCACGTGATTCCTTCGTTGAGGGAATGGCATGACCGCTACGACCGCGACGCGTTCGCCCTCGTCAGCATCCACTACCCCGAGTTCCGGCGTGAGCGCGACGTCGCCAACGTCCGGGCCGCGGTCGAGCGCTGGGGCATCCGCTATCCCGTGGCCATCGACAACGACGGCGCGGCCTGGGACACCTACGCGCAGTACGCCTGGCCGACGCGCTACCTCGTCGACAGGCGCGGCCGGCTGCGCTATCGGCACGTCGGCGAGGGCGCGTACGCCGAGACCGAAGCGGCCATCGCGGCGCTGCTGGCGGAAGCCGGCTGACGGTCACCCGGCGTGATGGCCGGCATGACGCCCGGCGCGGCGGGGGGCGCGATTCCCTTCGACCGCCTCCGGGCCGTGGTCCTCGACATGGACGGGACGTTGTGGCGAGGTCGCGAGCCGCTGCCGGGCCTCTCGGCGTGGTTCGCGTTCCTGGACGCGCGCGGCATCGCGGTCGTCCTGGCGACGAACAACAGCTACTGGCGGCCGTCGCACTACGTCGAGAAGCTGGCGGGCTTCGGGATCGTCGTCCCGGCCGGGCGGATCCTGACGTCGTCGTTGGCGACCGGCGCGTGGCTGACCCGTCACGTGGCGCCTGGCGCGCGGGCCTACGTCGTCGGCGGCGACGCGCTGCGCGAGGCGGTGCGCGGGGCGGGGTGCGTGCTGGTGGACGGGCTCGACCCGGCGGCGGACGTGGTGGTGGCGGGCTTCGACATGCACTTCACGTATGTCCGGCTGCGCGACGCAGCGCGCCAAATCCTCAATGGGGCCCGCTTCGTCGGCACCAACCCGGACCGGACCTACCCGGCCGAGGACGGCCTGACACCGGGGGCCGGCAGCTTGCTGGCAGCGATCGAGGCGGCCGCTGGCTGCGCGCCGGTGATCGTCGGCAAGCCCGAGCCGCACTTGTTCGCGGCGGCCTGCGCGATCGCGGGCGCCACGTCGGACCGGACGCTGGTGGTCGGCGACCGGCTGGACACCGACATCCTCGGCGCGCGCCGGGCCGGTATGTGGTCGGCGCTGGTGACGACGGGCGTCGACGACGCGGATGCGGCGGCGCGGGGGCCGGTGCGGCCGGACGGGGTGTTCGACGGGCTGGACGCGCTGCGGGCGGCGTGGGGGGGTGGGGGGTGAGCGAGTCGGGGAACGTGGCGGCGGACTATACTCTGAAGCGACATGCCGCGGCCGTGCGGCGTGACCGCGTTCGGATCGCGGGCGGCGAACATGCGGCTGACCGGCAGGCCGGCGGGGTGATTCATGAGCCAGGACATCCGTTGGGAGCAGCGCTTTCAGAACTTCGACCGATCCGTGAGCTTGCTCCGTGAGCCGATGGCGCGCGGCGTTGACCACCTTTCGATGTTGGAAAAGGAGGGCGTGGCCCATCGCTTCGAGCTGTTGGTCGAGTTGGCGTGGAAGACGATGAAGGACTTCCTGGAGCATGAGGGCGCCGTCATCCAGCCGGTCACGCCGCGAGCGGTCATCAAGGCGGCCTTTGCCGCCGGAATGATCTCGGATGGGCAGGTGTGGATCGATATGCTCGACCATCGGAACCTCCTGAGCCACACGTATGATGCGGCGACGTTCGAGCAGGTCATCGTCGCCATCCGCGACCGATATCTCGCCGCCATCGGCGACCTGCACGCGTGGCTCGTTGGCAGGCGGTCGACGCCGTGAACGGGCTGGGCTTGACCGAAGTGCAGCTCGACCTGATCCGTGGCGTCCTGGCGCGACATCCCGAGGTCACGGGTGCCGTGGTGTTCGGTTCGCGTGCCAAGGGAACGGCGGCGCCGGCGTCCGATGTCGACGTGGCGCTGGAGGGCATCGACGACCCGCTGCGGGCGGCGGGAATCGCCGGCGAGCTCGAGGAGCTGCCGCTGCCGTTCGCGTTCGATGTCGTGGCCCTCGCGGCGATCCGACATCTGCCGCTGCGGGAGCACATCGCGCGGGTGGGGGTGCGGGTGTATGGGGCGGG
>CAYQBA010000009.1:37353-47668 GCA_964415605.1 uncultured Anaerolineales bacterium
GGGGCCCCGGGGGCGCCCCGCCCTGCGGCGGGGCGGGCCCCCCCGGGGGGGGGGGGGGGGGGGGGGGGGGGGGGGGGGGCGGGGGGGGGGCGGTGGCGCGATGCGTTGAACGGTCAGGGGCGACCGTGACAGCCTCGGACAGCCTGGTATTCGCCCCGACAGGAGGTCTTTTCAACGCGGTGCAATCAGAATCTGTCGGCCCCAGTTTTCCAAGGTTCTGACGATCGTCCAGAGCTGCGCAACGGGGGCAGCGTGCGCAACCCGAAGCCCCAGGGTGTATTGTCGGTGGTCAGGGGGGAGGCAGGGACGGTAGGCAGCCCGTGCGCGGACGTACTCGGTGTCCCATGAGCCACCACGCGCAATCCGCCAAGCGGTACTTGACAGGTGGCCGTGCTTGGCCTCATAGTCCGTCAAACACCATTCCCACACGTTCCCGCCCATGTCCAGCACGCCATACGGCGATGCGCCGTGCGGGTACATGCCCACGGGTGAGGTGTGCTGGAGCGCAATGGTCGTATCGTCCCAAAACAGCCTCCGGTACGCGTCCCAATCACCTGCCACCGCCAACTGCGCCAACCGCCGCCCCGCCTCGCCGTCCATCACGTTCGCGCTCCCGTCGATGTGGGCACCGCCCCATGGGTACTCCCGCCCGTCTGTCCCGCGCGCCGCCTTCTCCCACTCCGCCGCCGTCGGCAGCCGGATCTCCCGCCCGCCGTCGATCTCGCCTGTCGCGCGCAGACGGGCGGTCAGCCAGCGGCAGAACGCCACCGCGTCGTACCACGACACGCCCTCGGCGGGCCGATTCGCCAGCTTCCGCTCTTGATCGCCGTGTTCCCGCTGCCGCTCCGCCAACGCCACCGGCTCCCGCCACCAGCGATCGTTCCGGAACCCGTCCGCGGCGTCGAGAAACGCCTTGAACTGCGCGTATGTCACCGGGTACTTCGCGATCTCGAACGCCGGCAGCGTCACCTGCCGGATCGGCTTCTCGTCGTCGTTGGCCTCGCCGCCCATCGTGAACGCTCCCGCCGGCACCGCGCACCATACGATGTCCGGCAGGCCATCCGCCCCGGAGCCCCACCCCCGGCCGCAGGTCGCCCAGCGCTGCCAGCTTGTCCCCCGCATCCGAACGCTCGGCAGCGGGGCGGCGGATGTCCAGCATGACGTCGAGCAGCGCTTGTTGCTCTGCCGTGACCGCCGGGTCAGACACTGGGACCGGGACAAACGGGACAGGGACCGGCGGCGGACCCGGCTCCTCCAGCAAGGCCGCCAGGCCGTCGGGGTCCTCGTCGAACTCCGGATAGTCCAGCCGAAACCGCGCCCAGGCGGCCCGTGCCAGGGCTAGGCCGACCTTGCGCTTGCCCAGCATGCTGACGATGGCGTACTCACCGCGCGCCTCGCGCCTCTGTTCCTCAATCGCCCGCTCGCCCAGGGCCGTCTGCAGCAGATCGTCGATGGGGACGTACCGCGACGCAAAGCCCCCCGCCTGCAGCTCGCGCAAGAGGAAGATCGCCTTGTCGAAGTCGCGTTCGTCCATGAGCCCCAGGGCTTCGTCCAGCGAGGCCGCGCTGACGGTCGACTGCGGCATCCGAGGCGCGGCGCCGGTGCCCGTGTCCCTGTGGCCGCCGCCCTCTCCCGCCGCATCCGCGGGGCCGCCCGCCCGGCTGTCCGCGACCGGCCGCGGGCTCTCCTACTCCTGCCGCCGGCGCATCACGACCAACCGCCGGCGCGCCACCGCCGCCCGCGACGCCACCCCGATCGCGCGCGCCGGCGTCGCCGCCACTGGCCGTGGCATCCCCGCCGTGCTGATACGGTGCCAGCAACCCGTCGACGAACGCCAGCGCATCCGCTTGCCCCTCGACCTTCTCGCGCAGCACCCGAAGGAGCGACACCAGCGCCGGCTGCCCCGTTTCGCGCTCCGTGCCGAAGTCCTGCAGCACCCGCACCAGCTCCGCGCTGAAGTCCGCCGCCGTTGCCTCCATGCTCAGCCGCGTCTCGAACCGCCGCAGTCCTGCATCTTCCAGGAGGATGTAGCGCCGGGCGACCGTACCCACGTCGCCGTGCGACGCGATCAACGCCAGCAGCCGTCTGCGTTCCGTGTTGGAGAGAGAGATCGAGGCCATGATGGGGATCACTTGGGACTTGCGTTTCGCGTTTCTTTCGCAACGTCGGCCATCTCTCCCAGGGCGCTGCCCCGAGCTGACCTGGCCTGAAAATGCCCCTTCGGCGTGAAAACCGTAGACATCGTGTTCCGCGAACCGATTGTATCGTGGCCGCGCCAAGACGAAACGCGGCACCAGATGCCGGCCGCTCGAGATGTCGGCTGGCCGATCACGTGATGCTGTTGTCCCACGGCCGACGCCAGGGATCTCCAATGCCGAGGTCGTCAGCCCATTGTCCGAAGATGGCGCACGAAGTGGCGCACGCATCGAGGAGCCGGGCGATCTGCCCCGCGAACGCCGTGCGATCCTCAGGCTCAGGCGGTCGGAATCATGATCGATCTACAGCATTCGCCGCGGCGCCGCACACGACACCTCGCCCGGTGGCTTGCCCCACGCCAGTTCCTGCCGATACAGCACGCCCCGGGCCATTCGCCACAGATCGAACGCCTGCTCCACCCGAACGCCTCCGTTGTTCGGGCACGCGGCCTGGCCCCAACAGCCCGTTGACACGTCCATGCCTGCTGATATACTCGCGCCAGAGTCGCTCATCAGCCGATGTTCCCCCAATGAGGAGCCATTCCGTGTCGCGTCCAACCCTCCCCCATCCACCCGTCCCCGCCCGCCTGTCCCTCACCCTCGCCCTTGCCCTGATCCTGTCCCTATCCGCCGCGGCCATCGGCACGGCCCGCGCGCAATCCGACGCCGTGCCGCCACCACTCCCCGTCCGGCCCGGGCCCGCTGCCGATGCTGGCGTCGGCGCCGACGCCCTGCAGGTCGATCCGAGCTGGCTGACCACCGGCAACGCCGGCACCACCTCCGGGACCCACTTCCTCGGCACCACCGACAACCAAGCCCTCGACATCCGCGCCAAGAACTTCAGGATCCTGCGCCTCGAGCCGCCCCCGTCAAGCTTCGTCACCGTCGGCAACATCGTCGGCGGCCACAGCAGCAACAGCGTCGCCTGTTGCGCGCGCGGCGCTACCGTTGCCGGCGGCGGCGACATTGGGGCCGCCAACAGCGTGTCCGCCAACTTCGGCACCATCGGAGGCGGCCTCGGAAACACCGTGAGCGGCCTCACCGGGTCTATCATGGGTGGCCTCAACAACACCGTGTCGGGGCAACGAGGGTCCGTCCTGGGCGGGGAGGGCAACCTGGCTGCCGGCAACCACAGCCTGGCCGGCGGCCGCCGCGCCAGGGCGAACCACACCGGTGCCCTCGTCCTGGCCGACAGCAACAACTTCGAGTTCACCTCCACCGCCGCCAACGAGCTCAGCGTGCGCGCCGTTGGCGGCGCGCGCATCGTCTCGGCCATCAACGGCAGCGGCACCCCCACCGCCGGGGTTGTGCTTGCCGCTGGCGGCGGCGCCTGGTCCTCGTTGTCCGACCGGAACGCCAAGCACGCCTTCGCAGACGTCGATCGGCGCCAACTGCTCCACACCTTGGCCGACGTGCCGATCCAAACCTGGCAGTACAACAGCCAGCCCGACGGCATCCGCCACATCGGTCCCACGGCGCAGGACTTCCACCGCGCCTTCGGCGTCGGTGAAGACCCGACCCGCATCAGCACCGTCGACGCTGACGGGGTCGCCCTCGCCGCCGTCCAGGGCCTCTACGACCTTGCCGTGGCGCAGGAGGCCGACCTCCGGCGCTTGACCCGTGAGAACCGCGTCCTCGAAGCGCGCCTCGCCGACCTCGAGGCCCAGGTCGACCGCCTCGCGCGGCAGGCTCGGGCTGGCGCGACCGCCGACCAGCCGTGAGCCCGTGCGGACGCCGCATCCCGCGTTCGTCGACTCCGCCGCCGCGCGCAGGCTGCCACGTGAGCCTGCGCGCGTGAACGAGATCATCTGACCCGTCGCCGCCGACTTCAGGGCGAAGCGCAAGCCCATCGGATCGCAGCCGGCGGGGCCGGGGCATGTTGACCCCCGCCCCCGCCGCCCATATACTCCCCGCGGCCGACGTCGCCCGCCTCGCCCCGGCGGCCGTGGATGCGGACCAGACCACCAACCCTCAAGATCCCTGACGGAGGAAACAGACGACATGGCACAAAAGCGCAAGCGCCAGGGCGGCGTCTCGTGGGAGCTCATCGGCATCGTGGCCGTGCTCGGCGTCTTTGTCGTGGGCATCCTGTACTGGGTGGCCCAGGGCGGGTCGTCCGGCAGCGCCGTGACCCCGCCGTCCGAGGCCGCGCTCAAGCCCGCGCCCGACATCACCCTCGAGTCCGGCATGACCGATGACGGCCGGCCGTACGTCGGCAAGGCCGACGCGCCCGTGACCGTGATGGAGTTCGCCGACTTCCAGTGCCCGCACTGCCGCGACTTCTCGCAGATCGACGCCAAGGTTATCAAGACCGACTACGTCGCCAAGGGCGTCGTCAAGCTCGTGTGGGTCAACTTCCCGTTCCTCGGCGACGAGTCCATCCAGGCCGCCCGCGCCGCCACCTGCGCCGGCGAGCAGGGCAAGTTCTGGGAGATGCACGACTGGCTCTTCGCCAACCAGGCCGCGGCCAGCAACTCCGGCGGCTTCGCCCCCGCCCGCCTGCAGGAGATGGCCGCCGGCATCGGCCTCGACGCCGAGGCGTTCGGCGCCTGCCTCGACGACGAGGCCACCGCCGAGCGCGTCAAGGCCGACCGTCAGTTCGGCGACGAGAACGGTGTCGACAGCACCCCGTCGTTCATGATCGGCGACACGATGCTCAAGGGCGCGACGCTGCAGTCGCTCCGCGACGCCATCGACGCGGCGGCCGCCCAGTAGCGAGCCGGCGCGGCTGCGACGCAAGGTCGAGCGGCTGGGACTCGAACGCGAGGTCCTTTCAACACCTGCGGCCAGGTTCGCTTGCGCC
This sequence comes from uncultured Anaerolineales bacterium, assembly GCA_964415605.1. Taxonomy (GTDB): domain Bacteria; phylum Chloroflexota; class Anaerolineae; order Epilineales; family Epilineaceae; genus UCB3. Next base: position 42,352 of record CAYQBA010000009.1, read on the forward strand.
GATGGCAAGGCGCAAGCTCCCGCCCGTATCGTCCCTTTGGATAATCCGTTAATTCACGTGATTCATGCGGAGCTCCGCCGCACCGGATCTGGCTACCTTAGACGGGCGTGCCACCCGGAACACGATGTGACCTGACGAAAGGATCAGACGGCCCCATGTCCCCACACGGCCCCGAGTCACGCGTCGCCGACCTCGCCGATCTCCGGGCCGTCCTCGCCGCGGCCAAGCGCGATCCCTGGCTCGCGAGCCTGGTCATGCGGCGGTTGGACCCGGTTCGATCGCGGCTCGCCGAGCTGCGCGACTGGCTCGCCGGGCTGTCGCGCCGCCAGCGGCGCGCCTGGAGTCGCCGGCTGGCGCTGGCGGCGCCGGTAGCCCTGCTGGCGCTCGCGCTCTCGGCCAGCCCGCCGGCACACGCCGACAACATCGCGGTGGACGCGGGGGTCGTGGTGATCGCCGCCGACGGCGACTGCTCGCTGCGCGAGGCGATCGTCAACGCCAACGACGACGCGGCGACGCACGCCGACTGCGCGGCCGGCAACGGGCCGGACACGATCATCCTGCCGGCGGCCAGCACCTTCACCGTGCCGGACGTGGACAACACGACCGACGGCGAGAACGGGCTGCCGTCGGTGACGAGCGAGATCACCATCGACGGCAATGGCGCCATCATCGAGCGCGCCCCGGCGGATCCTGACACCTTCCGGCTGTTCCATGTGGCCTCGACGGGCGACCTGACGCTGGACGCGACGACGGTGCGCAACGGGGTGGCGGATTATATCGCCCCGGGCAGCTACGGCGGCGGCATCTTCAGCTACGGTGTTCTTGCCATCACGAACGGCAGCGTGATCACCGGCAACCAGGCCGTAGAAGGCGGCGGAGGGATCAACCAGAGAGGCGAATCGCTCCAAGTCACCGACAGCACCGTCACCGGCAACTCGGCAGGCGAGGTTGGCGGCGGGATCCTTGCCGACGGCCGCGGTTTCTACCCGGCATCTACAACCGTAGACATCGTGGACAGCGTCATCTCCGGGAACTCCGCTAGCGGCGCCGGCGGCGGCATCGCGGGGATCTACGCCTCGCTCACGATCTCGGGCAGCACAATCGAGAACAATTCCGCGTCCTCTTTCTTCCCTGTCGGCGGCGGAGGCGTGCTGGCTGCGTACGGCTCCACGGCGATCTCGAACAGCACGATCTCCGGCAACTCCGCTCCGATCGGTGGCGGCATCCAGAACTTCGGCAGCCTGATGCAGATCGATCACAGCACCATTTCCGGCAACTCGGCCTATTACGGTGGCGGCCTGGCGAGCTTCTTCTTCGTCCAGGCCTATAGCACTACCGAGATCACCAACAGCACGATCTCCGGCAACTCCGCGCTGGTCGCGGGCGGCGGGATGTTCGTCGGCGACTCGTTGTTCGTCCGCAACTCCACCATCACCGGCAACTCCGCTCCGGTCGGCGGCGGGGTGGTGAGTGGCGTTCTCGTTCCGTATTCCACGACGTACTTCACGAACAGCATCGTGGCGGATCAGGTGTACGGCGAGGACTGCTACGGTTACGGCTTCACCAGCGGGGACTTCAACCTCGAGAGCGCCAACACCTGCGGCTTCACCCAGCCGAACGACATCCAGAATGGCAACGCCAACCTCGGCCCTCTGGCGCTGAACGCCCCCGGCACGACGCAGACCCACGCCCTCCTGCCCGGCAGCGACGCGCTGAACGCCGGCAATTGCAGCGGCGGAGCGGTCACCGACGACCAGCGGACCGTCGCCCGCCCCCAGGGACCGGCTTGCGACATCGGCGCCTACGAGCTGGCGGTCACCGCGCCGACGGCCGCCACCATCGCCACCTTCACCGCGCGCCAGGACGCCAGTGGGCGCGTGGTCGTGGCCTGGGACACGGCGAGCGAGGCGGAGGTCGCGGGCTTCAACGTCTACCGCGCGGTCGGGCCGGCCGGCGCGGACGGGCCCTGGACCCGCGCCAACGACGGCCTGATCCCGGCCCGGGGCGCGGCGGCGGGCGGGGCGAGCTATCGCTTCGTCGACGAGGGCGCGCGGGGCATCGCCGAACCGCTGCGCTTCCGCCTGGAGGTCGTCGGCGCCAGCGGCCCGCCGCAGACCTTCGGGCCGATCGATGCGCTGCGGCGGCTGTTCGAGGCGGTGCTGCCCTGGGTGGGGCGGTGACGGGTCGGGCTGATGTAGATCCCGGCGTCAAGGGCGCCACCATGCGCTGGAGCGAGGGCGGCTTCAACAACCGATTCCTGCTCCGCCTCGCCTGGGCCATCGACCCCTTCGACCGACGCTGCTCACGCTCCCCTGGCTGATGGATACCTCCGTCGACGCCGGCATCGCCCGCGGTCGCATGCGGTTCAACCGCGGCGACTTCTGGGGCAGCCACGAGGCCTGGGAGGCTGCCTGGCACGTCGCGCCCCCCGCCGAACGGCCCATCCTCCAGGGCCTGATCCAGGCCGCGGCCGCCTTCCACAAGCACGTCGTCCAGGACAACCCCGCCGGCGCCCGCCGCCTTCTGGCATGGGCCACCGACAAGCTCGATCCGGTGCCCGACGGCCACTTCGGGCTTGCGCTGGCCGCCTTCCGCGCCCACCTTCACCAGTGGGCCGCGCGCCTCGCCGACCCGCCGCCCGCCGCCGACGGCGCCATTGCCGGCCTGCCATACCTCGAGTGGTCGCCCGCCGCCGCGGCCAGGCAGATCCGCCTCGACGCCGTCCGCCTGTACGAGCTGAACCTCGGCGAGCGGCGCGCCGTGCTCGTCGCTGCCGAGGCCGACGGCCGCGTCGGGTGGGGCGAGTGCCGCCTGGCGTGGGAGACCCATGGCCTGTGGTCCAGCCTGGTTCACACGCTGGCCCCCGCCGTCCTCACCGAGCCCATCGCCGTGCCCAGCGAGCTGCGCGTCGTGTGGTCCGGACTGGCCACCAACCCGTGCGCCGAGGCCGGGCTCGAAGCCGCGCTGTGGGACCTATGGGCCCAGCGGCGGGGCGTTGCGCTCGCGGCCGCCCTCGGGATTCCCGCTCGCCCCGTGCCCCTCGCCGCCCATGTGCGCGGCGGCACCCCCGAGGGCCTCGCCGCCTCGCGCGACCACCTCCTGGCGTATGGCTACCGGCACCTCATCATCCCCGCGCGACCCAATGCCGACCGGCGCGTCGTGCCGGCCGTCGTCGCCGGCAGCCCCGCCGGCGCTCTCGACAGCTTTGCCGTCGACCTCGGCGGCGCCTATCGGCCCTCCGACTTCAAGACCCTGCAAGCCCTCGATGCCCTCGGCGCCCGCTGGCTCGGCCAGCCCGCCCCGCTGGCCCGCCTTGCCGATGCCGTCACGCTGGCGCGGTGGCTCGCCACCCCCGTCGCGCTCGGCGGCTGGGGCACCGCCCCCGAGGTCGAGAGCGCCCACGCGCTGGCCGCGCTGGATGCCGTGCTCGTCGACCCCGGGATCTGTGGGTTGACCGAGGCCGCCGAGATCGCCGCCTTCGCCGCCGGGCGCGGCGTGCCTGCCGCGGTCGTCAGCACCGCCGAGACCGCCGTGGGCGCTGCGGCCGACCTGGTGCTTGCCGCGCACGCCGGCATCACGTGGCCCAGCGCCATCGCGCACGTGCACGCCGTCGGCGACGGCGCCGCCATTCGCCCGGGCGCCGACGGCCGCGCGGAGCCCGTGGATGCCCTCGGCCTTGGCGTCCGCCCGACGGACGCCTGGCTGGCCACGGTGGTCACGCGCCACGCCGTCCTGCAGGCGTAGGCCGCGCGACCATCGGCATCGGTCTCGGCCCGTCCATGCGGCACCGCGCGCTCGCCATCCTCGTGACCGCCATCGCGCTGGGCGCAGTGTTCCCGAGCCCGGCCGCCACGGCCACCGCCCGGCGCCCCGCGTCGCCCCCGGCCTCGGCCGCGCTCCCCGCAGCCTCGGCCGCGCTCCTCCCGTCTCCGCCCCTCGCTGTCGCGCCCTCCAACGGCCGGCTTCCGGCCGCCCGGCTCATCGGCGTCAACGCCGACCTGACGCAATACGACGCCGCTGCCCTCGCCGGCGTCGTCGACCGCCTCGCGCGCGCCGGCGTGCAGGCCGTCCGCCAGCCCGCCCGCTGGGCCGATCTCGAGCCGGCGCCGGGCCGCTTCGACTGGCAGCCGCTCGACCATGCGATCGACGCCCTCGACGCCGCCGGCATCGCCGCCCTCGTCACCGTCGAGACCGCGCCGGCGTGGGCCCGCCGCGACCCACCGCCGCCGGCCCATTGGTTCGTTTGCGGCGAGCCCGGCGCTACGGATCCCACCGCCGCCCACCTTGCGCCCCCGACCGACCCGGCCGATCTCGCGCGCTTCGCCGCGGCGCTGGCCGGCCGCTACCACGGGAAGATCTGGGCCCTCGAAATCTGGCGCGAGCCCAACATCCTGCCGCACTGGCGCCGCGGCGGGCCCGACCCGGAAGACTACGGCGGGCTGCTCACCGCCGTCGCCACCGCGGTGCGCGCCGCCGACCCCGCCGTCCTCGTCGTCTCGGCCGGGCTGGCGCCGACCACCGATGTCGGCGTGTGCTACATGTCCGATGCCGTCTTTCTCGCCCGGCTGGCGCGCGGCGGCTTCCTGAGCGCGGTGGACGCCGTCGGCATCGAGCCGTTCGGGCTGCGCGAAGGCCCCGCGGCCGGCCCCGTGACGCGCGACACGCTCGGGCTCGCGCGCGCCGAGCTGCTGCACGCCACCCTCGTCCGGTGGGGCGTCGACCGCCCGCTGTGGGCGGTCGCGTGGGGATGGCACGCCAAGGCGCCGGCCGCCACGCCGCCATCGTCCCCGCCCTCCTCGCCCTGGGGATCGCACCCCCCCGCGGTCGCCGCGCGCTGGCTCGGCGAGGGCTGGGCGAGGGCGCGCGCCGACTGGCCCTGGCTCGGCCCGATGTTCGTGTGGCACCTCCAGCCGCCCGCGCCCCCGGGCGACCCCGTCTGGGGCTTCGCCCTGCTCGACCCGTCCGGGCGGCCCACCGCCCTGTGGGGCGCCGTCGCGGCCATCGCGGCCGGCGACGCCCCGCCACCGCCAGGACGCACCGACGGCATCGCCGACCGCTCTGGTCCAGCCGGGTCCGCCGCCCTGCTCGCGGTGTTGCTCGCGCTGATCCTGGCGGCGGCCGCGGCCCTGGGCCGATGGCGTCTCGCGCTGCAACCGTGGGTGCGCCGGGCCCTCGCACCGACCGGTCGCCTGCCCGCCGCGACCGCCGCGGTCGCGGCAGCGGCCCTGGCGCTCGCCAACGTCGGCACGGGGCCTTTGGCCGCGGCGGGGGGGGTGGGGCCCCACATCGGCAGCCGGCGCATAGCAGAACGCGGGGG
>CAYQBA010000010.1:0-15104 GCA_964415605.1 uncultured Anaerolineales bacterium
GATGGCGGCCGATGCGGCCGCCGTCGGGGCCGCCCTGGCCGCCGACGGGATCCCGTTCGCATTCCTCAAGGGCGTCTGGCTCGCGCCGCGGGCCTACGCTCCCCCCGAGATGCGCCCGATGGCGGACATCGACATCGTCGTGCCGCCGGCGAACGCTTTCGCCACCGCCCGTGCGCTGGCCGGTCTCGGCTACGCCCACGTCGGCACCTCGCGCAAACACCTGCGATTCCTGCGGCCCGACAACCACGCGGTCGCCGACGGGCGCGGCGAGCACCCCGACAATCCCCGGCCGGTCGAGGTCCACACCCGCGTCGCCGAGTCGTTCCGCGGCATCGGCATGGACGTGACCGATCACCTGGACCTCGACCGGCCCGCCGCCGACTGGCCGCCGGCGCTGGCGCTCGTGCACGTGGCGATGCACACGACCGTCGACATGCTGGGCCGGCGCCTGCGGCTCGTCCAGCTCCTCGACGTCGCGCGCCTGGCCGCCGGGCTCTCCGCCGCCGACTGGACGACGGTCCGGCGGATCACCGCGACGCCGCCCCGCGCCAGGTTCGTATGGCCGTCGTTGGCGCTGGCCGAGCGCGTCGCCGGCGCGCCTGTCGACGCCGCGACGATGGCCGCCTTGCGCCTCGCGGTCCGGCCCGCGCTTGCCGACTGGGTCTCCGCCGCCGAAGTCGACGCCCTCGGCCACTTCGGTCGCGGCGGCGCCGCCCGCGACCTCTTCGAGGTGCCGCGGATCTGGCCGCGGTCGACCGCCGAGTCGCTGACGGTGTGGCGGTTCATCGCGCTGCCCGGCCGATGGGACCTCGCCGACCGCTATCCCGCCCTCGCGCGCGGCCCGCTGTGGCCGCTGGTGTACGCGCGCCACGCGGGCTTCACCGCGACCCTGGCGGTCAGGCGCTGGCGCCAACGCCCGCGCCGTGGGGGTTCGACGTCCAAACCACCCGCCGCGGGCGCGTGAGCCGCCCCCCGCTCGCGCGGCCCCTGTGCATCCTCATCTGCCGCCCGCCGCCGGCGCGCGAGCCGCCCCGCGCCGGCGCCGTTCGCCCGGCAGACCGCGCGCTAGCCCCGCCCCTCGCCCAGGGCCGCCCGGAACGCGTCCTCCCGCAGGATCGTGATCCGCCGGTTCTCGTACTTGAGGAGGTACTCGTACTGGTAGTCGCGCATGAGCCGCTCGACCTGGACCGGGTACATCCCCACCAGCCCGGCGAGGTCCTCGATGGTGACCTCGCGGTCGATGACGAGCCCGCCGTCGGTCTGCTGGCCGTGGCGGGCCGACAGCTCGAACAGGGCCTTGGCCATCCGCCCGTGCACGTCCAGCATGGCGATGTCCGCCAGGCGCTGGTTCATGTTCCGGATGATCCGCGACAGCGCCGAGAGCAGCCCCCGGAGCGCCGTGATGTCGGACTCGACGAGCGCCATGAAGTCGCGGCGGTGCACGACCAGCAGCGTCGCGGGCGCCGTGGCGGTCGCCGTCGCCGAGCGCGGGGAGTTGTCCAGCAGCGAGAGCTCGCCGAACGCGTCGCCGGGGCCCAGCAGCGCCAGCGTGATGTCGCGGTCGGTCGGCGACTTCACGGCGATCTTCACCTCGCCCTCGCCGATCAGGAACACGGCGTTGCCGGGATCGCCTTCCTCGAAGATCACGTCGCCGGCGTTGAAGTGACGGTGCTGCACATGCATCGCCAGCTGGGCGAGGTGCTCGGCCGAGAGGTCCTGGAAGAACTTGTTTCGCTGCAGGGCGTCGATATCGGTCTGCATGTCGCTGCTCCGGTGGTCGGCGTGGCTGGCGCGGGAAGTTGGGCGGCCGTGTCGACGGCCTGCTGAGGCTATTGTGCCCCGGTCGGGACGGGCGCGCAAGTGGCGTCACGGGCGGCGCGGATCAGATGTCCGTCAGCAAGGCCCCCCCGCGGTAGAAGAGGTAGATCGCCACCATTTGGATCACGTGGTACACGTCGTTGTGGTTGAAGCGCGGGCCGAGCCCGAGCCTGGCTTGCTGGATGGCCGAGCCGGCGAGCGACACCAGCACGGCGCCGAGGATCCACGGGGCGGCGGGCGCGTCACCCCGCCCGATGGACCACAGCTGGAGGATGACCACCCCCAGCATCGCGCTGCCGTAGTCCAGGATCGCCGTGCGGAACACCGGCCGGCGGACCAGCCAGGCCAGATACAGCACGAGCTTGACGCCGACGGCGCCGATCAGCCAGCCCTGCGCGGGCGGCGGCGCGACGGACCGGACGGTGGCCGCCAGCATGCCCGCCCCCGCCGCCCCGATGGCGGCCAGCGACGCCAGCCACACGCCGTGCTGCATCCGGGGCGACAGGTAGTCGACCAGGCCGTGCGCCGCCGCACCGGAGGCGGCCCCCACGCCGAGGGCGACGAGCGCCAACGCCCACCACCGCCCGGCCTCGCCCGTGCCGGCGGGCTCGGCGAGGAGCCAGCTCGCCAGCACGAAGCACTCGACGGCGAGCACGGCGTCGGTGAACGTGGTCATCGGTTCTTGAATGCGCATCGGCGATAGGATAACATGCGCTTGCGCCGCCGTAAACCGGCCGGGCGCGACGCCGAGCCCGGCCATGCCGGGCCGAACCACACGACGGCCAGACAGGTGCCGATGCTCCTCCAATCGATCAACCCCGCCACCGGCGACGTCGTCCGGACCTGGCCGGCGATGGATGCCGCCGCGTGCGCCGCGACGGTCGACGCCGCCGGCCGGGCGCAAGGCGCGTGGCGCCGCGTGCCGATCGAGGCGCGCGCCGCGATCGTCCGGCGCGCCGCGCGCCTGCTCGAGCGCGATCGCGAGGCGCTGGCGCGCGGGATGACCGCCGAGATGGGCAAGCCGATCGTTCAGAGCCGCGCCGAGATCGACAAATGCGCCTGGGCGTGCGACCACTTCGCCGCGCATGGCCCCGGGCTCCTCGCCCCCGAGATCGTCCCGACCGACGCGCGCCGGAGCTACGTCGCGTACCGGCCGCTCGGTGTCGTCCTGGCGATCATGCCGTGGAACTTCCCGTACTGGCAGGTGCTGCGCTTCGCGGCGCCGGCGCTCGTCGCCGGCAACGCCGTCGTCCTCAAGCACGCCCCGAACGTCACGGGCTGCGCGCTGGCCGTGGCGGACATCTGGCGCGAGGCCGGGCTGCCGGACGGCCTCTTCGGCGTCTTGCGGGTCGCGCCCGCGGCGGTCGATGTCGTGGTCGCCGAGCTCATCGCCCACCCGGCGGTGCAAGCCGTGACGCTGACCGGCAGCACCCGCGCCGGCCGGGCCGTGGCCGCCCGCGCCGGGGCGCACGGGAAGAAGACCGTCCTCGAGCTCGGCGGCAGCGACCCCGCGGTGGTGCTGGCCGACGCCGACGTCGACGCGGCCGCCCGGGTGTGCGCGGCGGCCCGGCTGATCAACAGCGGCCAGAGTTGCATCGCCGCCAAGCGCTTCGTCGTGGTGGAGGACGTGCGTGCTGCGTTCACCGACCGCCTGGTCGCGCACCTGGCGGCCGCCCGGGTCGGCGATCCGCTCGACGAGCGCACCGAGGTCGGCCCCTTGGCGCGCATCGACCTGCGGAGCACGCTGCACCGCCAGGTGGCGGACAGCGTGGCGGCCGGGGCGCGCGCGATCCTCGGGGGCCTGCTGCCCGACGGGCCCGGCGCGTACTACCCGGTGACCGTGCTCGATGGCGTGGCGCCCGGCATGTCGGCGTACGCCGAGGAGACGTTTGGCCCGGTGGCGGCCATCATCGCGGCCCGCGACACGGCGGATGCGCTCCGCATCGCCAACGACACGGCCTATGGCCTCGGCGCGGCGGTGTACACTGCCGACGCCGCGGCCGGCGAGGCCATCGCGCTCGAAGACCTCGACGCGGGGGCGTGTTTCGTCAACGGCATGGTGAAGTCCGACCCGCGCCTGCCGTTCGGCGGGATCAAGGCCTCCGGCTATGGGCGCGAGATGGGGGCGTTCGGCATCCGGGAGTTTGTCAACGTCAAGACGGTGTTCGTGGCATGAGCGACGACGGGGGTGATCGCGTGGATGCGGATGGGTTGGGCGACGCACCGCCGCCAACGGCGGCGGCGAGCCGCGCCGCGTGCCTGGCCCTGGATCGCGCGGACCCGCTGGCAGGGCTGCGGGACGCCTTCACGCTCCCGGACGGTGTGATCTACCTCGACGGCAACTCGCTCGGCCCGCCCGTGGCCGGCGTGCGCGCGCGGATGGCCGAGGCCATCGACGGCGCGTGGGGCACGGGCTTGATCCGCAGCTGGAACACGGCCGGCTGGATCGACGCGCCGTTGCGGCTCGGGGACCGGATCGCTCGCCTCGTGGGCGCCGCGCCAGGCACGGTGGCGGTGTGCGACAGCACGTCGGTCAACGTGTTCAAGCTGGTGGTGGCGGCGCTGCGCGCCCGGCCGGGCCGCGGCCTGATCGTCACCGAGGCCGGCAACTTCCCCACCGACCTGTACATGGCGCAGGGCGCGCTCGGCCTCCTGGGGGGCGATCGCGCGATCCGGTACGCCCGCGGCGGCACGGTGGTCGACGCCATCGACGCCGACACGGCGCTGGTCATGTTGACCCACGTCAACTACAAGACGGGCCGGATGCACGACATGGCGGCCGTCACGCGGGCGGCGCACGCGGCGGGCGCGCTGGTCTTGTGGGACCTGGCGCACAGCGCGGGCGCCGTGCCGGTGGACCTCGCGGGCGCCGCCGCCGACCTGGCCGTGGGCTGCACGTACAAGTATCTGAACGGCGGCCCCGGGGCGCCGGCGTTCCTCTACGTCGCGCCGGCGCTCCAGGACCAGATGGAACCCGTCCTGAGCGGCTGGATGGGCCACGCGGCGCCGTTCGCCTTCGACCCGCGGTACGCGCCCGCGCCGGGCATTCGCCGCCACCTGGTGGGCACGCCCCCCATCCTTGCCCTGGTGGCGCTCGAGGCGGCGCTGGAGGTGTGGGATGGCGTCGACCTGGCCGCCGTGCGTGCGAAGAGCATGGCGCTTGGCGACGGCTTCATCGCGTTGGTCGAGGCAACGTGCGCGGGCCACGGCCTGACCCTCGCGTCGCCGCGCGACGCGGCGACCCGCGGCAGCCAGGTGTCGCTGGCGCACCCCGAGGCCTACGCCGTCATGCAGGCGCTGATCGCGCGCGGGGTGATCGGCGATTTCCGCGAGCCCGACGTGATGCGCTTCGGCTTCGCGCCGTTGTATACCCGGCATGTCGATGTGTGGGACGCCGTCGACACGCTGCGGGAGGTGCTCGCGACTCGGGCGTGGGACACCCCCGCGTTCCGGACCCGTGCCCTCGTGACGTGACCGCCGGGCGGCCGTCCCGGCCTGTTCGGGTCCGGCCGACGTAAGGCGCGGTGCGCGCGACTCGTCCAAGCGGCATCCGTGGATGCCGGATTCCTGACGTTCGACACGCAAGGAGCAACGGAATGATTGGCGCTTCAATCGGACCCGTGATGCATGGGCTCGGCCGGCGCGGCCTGGCCGTCGGGGCCTTCGCGATGGCGGTCGCCGGCATGGCCGGCCAGACCGTCGCGGCGCAGCCGCGCGGGGGCCAGCCGCTGCCGGTCGCCGGCCAGTGGTGCGGGCTCGCGGACGGCGGCGTCGTTCGCCTGCAGGTATCGACCGACGGGCGGTTCGTCGAGTCGATCGCCATCGACACCGACCGCGGCTCGCTCTCGTCGGCGGAAGGCACGGTCGTCGTGCCGCGCGCCCAGATCGCCGATGCCAAGTTCATCTTCCGCGGCGGCGACAACAGCCGCGATCGCTGCGAGCCGACCCGCTGCACCGGCCCGGGCTGTCTCCCGGGGGCGTCGGGCCGCAATCGGCCCGGCGGCGGGCGCGATGCGTGCGCCGAATACCCCAACACGGGGATTATGCTGCGCGGGACGTTCCTCCAGCCCGACTACGTGCGCGGCAACTACACCGGCCAGATCACGACCGTGCTGCGGCCGGCCAACCCGCGCGGCGGACCCGGGAGCGGCGCGGTGACCAGCAGCCGGCGGATCGTCGGCAACTACGTGGCTTGGCCGGCGGGGTCGGCGCCCTGTCCGTAGGCACTTTGCCCCAAACAGGAGACCGACATGTTGCGACGCCTCGCCCTGGCCGCGCTGACGGCGCTCGTCCTCGCGCTTCCGGCGCCGCGTGGCTTCCCTCGTCATGCGGGCGCGGCGCCCGCCGCCGGCGATCCCTCCGTGCGGGGCCCGTCGGCCTTCGCGAAGGCCGAGATCACCTACACCGACGCTGATCGGCAGCGGATCGCCGACGTGACGTGGCCGACCGCCGGCCCGCCCGGCCCCATCGTCGTCATCCTGCCCTCGGGGTCGATGGGCGGCGCCGCGAACCACGTGGGACACGCCGAGCACCTGGCAAGCTGGGGCTTCGTCGTGGCGGTGGTCCGCGACGGCCTCATCGACGACGCGAGCGGCTTTGCGCGCGTCGGCCACCGCGCGGTGCTGGCGCTGGACGCCGTCCGGGCCGCCAGCCAGGTGGCCGGGCGCTTCACCGATCGGGCCGCCGTCGTCGGCGCGCACTTCGGCGGGACGGCGGCCCTGGCGGCGGCCCTTGAAGACCCGCGCTTCAACGCCGTGGTCTCGCTGCACGCGTCGACCTTCGGCCCCGGGCAGGGCCGCTACGAGGTCGGCGTGCCGTACCTCGGGCTGGGCGGCGTGTCGGAGGGCGGGTTCTTCTGCCCGCTCGGCCAGTCGTGGGACGACGTGTACTTCGGCTCGGGCGTGGTGCACAAGGCGGGCATGATGTTCCCCGACGCAAGCCCGCTGGACTTCCAGGAGCCGCCGTATCGCGACGGCGGCCTCCTGTGCGGCAATCCCAGCGGGCAGCCCATCACGGCCATCCGCGGCTTGATGACGGCATGGCTGCAGTACTACCTGCGCGGCGACGCGTCGTACTACGCCAACCTGTACGGCCCCGAGGGCGCCCCGCTCAAGCCGGGCAACGTCAGCGACAGCCGCAACGAGAACGCGCCGCGCCGGCTCGCCGCGGTCCCGACTTCGGGCGGCGGGGCCGAGCTGACGTGGGCGAAGGACTTCACGGATGCCACCGTGATCCAGAGCTACGTGGTGTCGCGCGCCGAGGGGGCGGGCGCGTTCCGCCCGGTGGCGACGGTCCCCCTGGCGCAGACCACCTTCGTCGACCCGACGCTCGTCGGCGGCACCGCCTACCGGTACACGGTGGCGTTCCGCGACAAGGCCGGCAACCTGTTCAAGGCGTCGGAGCCGGTGTCGATCTTCGGGGGCGCCCCGACGGTCACGCCGACCGCCACGGCCACCGCCACCCGCACGCCGTCGCCGACGCGCACGGCGACGGTGCCCGTCACGCCCTCGGCCACGCGGACGGCCTCGCCCACCCGCACGCCGTCGAACACGCCCACCTCGCGGCCGGGAACGCCGACCCGGACCGCCACGCCGACGCCGGCCATCGAAGTCACGCCGACCGCCGGCACGCCGCCGGTGCTGCGCCCGTGGGCGTACCTGCCGGCGTTGAAGAAGGAGGCCAGCGGCACGACCGCTGTCAGGTGATGGGAGCGGCGCCGGTCGCCGGCGGCACGTGCGCGTCGACGCCCGACAGCAGCCCCGGAAACAGCGCCCGCGCCCGCGACAGGTCGAGCCGGAGGTCGAGCGGCACGTCGGGCGCCGTGTCCGCCGCGCGCGCGGCACGCACGCGCCCCAGGTCGCCGACGCCCCAGCGCGCGAGCATCCGCGTCCCAAAGGCGTGGCGGTCGATGGCTTGCGTTCCGGCCACGTTGATCGTCCCGGCGACCGCCGGATGGTCCAGCGCCAGCGCGATCAGCGCGTCCGCGAGGTGCCCGACCTCCACCGGCTGGCGGATGACATCGGTCCACAGGTCCAGCCGGCCCTCGCGCGCCAGCCGGTCCGCGAACCCCGCGGTGCCGCGATCCATCTCCGACAGGCCGTAGATCAGCGACGTCCGGACCACGGCGGCGCTCGGGCACGCGGCACCGACTGCCGCCTCGGCCGCGGCCTTGGCCCGGCCATATGCGCTCGTCGGGGATGGCGGCGCGCCGTCGGCGTACGGCGAGCCCCGCCCGTCGAACACCACGTCGGTTGACACGTGCACCACGCGCGCGCCGGCGCGCGCCGCGGCCTCGGCCACGTGCCGCGCGCCGGCGACGTTCACCGGCCAGATGTGCTCGCCCGGCGCGCCCGGATTCGCCGCCGCGGCGTGGATGATCGCCTCCGGGCGCCACCGGTCGACCGCGTGCGCGACGGCCGCCGCGTCGGTCACGTCGACGATGATCACCGTCCCGGCCGTGACCCGGTCGGGGCGGCGCCCGCACGCCGCGATCACGTCGGCGCGGGCCGCCGCGCGCGGCGCGAGGTGGCGCCCGAGATAGCCGCTGGCGCCGGTCAGCATGAGCCGCGGCCGCATCACGGCGCCCGCCCAGACCTGCCGGCTACGGCTGCGGCGTGCCCGCCGTCGCCGCCGGCTCCGCCGCACGGTCTTCGGGCGCCTGGATCGAGCGCTTGGGCACCACGTAGGTGTAGTCGTCGATCACGACGTTGTTCGCGCCGGGGATCGCCGGGCGGACGCCGACCAGGAAGCGCTGCCCGTCGGCCGTCCGCCACAGCGGGCCCCAGTAGCCGTGGGGCTGCGCGCGGACCAGCCGGATGAACGCCGGCACGTCCTCCGCCGGCACCGTCAGCTCCGCCGGCGTCGTCCCGAAGTCGGCGGCGAACGCGTCGGCCGGGTCGGACGCGAGCGGCCACGCGATCATCGGCACGTCCGCCGGCAGCCAGCTCCGCGCCCGCGTGCCAAACGCCAGCGCCGTGGACGGCGTGTAGGGCACGCGCGGGTCGACCCACCACCCGAGCTGGGCGGCGACGAACTGCTTGACCTCGGGCGCGACGGCCTGCTCGGTCGTCCGCCGCCAGAACTCCAGGGCCTGGATCATCTCGTGGAGCGTCTTGAGGCGCGCGGCGTTGGGCCCCCGCGGGTTCTCGATCTCCTCCTGCGTCACGATCAGCCGGCCCTCGGCGGCGGCCGTCTTGACGTAGATCACGCCGTACGCCTTCGTTCCGGCCGGGCTGCCGTCGGCGTTGGTCTCGAACCGCACCTCGGGCGCCGGCGCCTGCTTCGCCATGTCGATGACCTTGACCTCGTCGGCCAGCTTCTGCACGAAGCCCTGCACGAGCGTCGGCGTGATGATCGTCTGGTACCACCCGTCCGCGCTCGATCCGCCGTCGAAGCGGTACACCGCGTAGCCGTTGGCCTGCAGCGAGAAGTTGGGCGTCATCTGGCCGAGGATCTCGGGCTCCCACGGCACGTTCTCGATGCGCGCGAACTGCACGACCACCTCGTCGCCCGCCGGGAGCTGCGCTTGCCTGGCCTCCAGCGTCGCCGGGTTGGGCGTGTCGGTCGGCACCGGCGTGTCCGTCGGCGGCGGCGTGTCGCTGGGCAGCGGGGCGGCGGTGGCAGGCTTGGGGCGCAGGGCCGCCGGGATCGGGGTCGGCGTCTCCTCGCCGCCGCACGCGGTCAGCGTGAAGCCGAGCGCGGCGACGACGAACACCGCGAGGCCGGCGGAAATCGGGCGACGGTACGACATGGCGTGCTCCTTGCGTTGGGGGCGTCGGGTGCGGACGGTGGGATGCACCGGGAGGTCGGGCGACGGATGGCCGTCAGTTTGCCACAGTCGGCGCCGGCGCGCCACCTTGAGCAGGCCCGCGGCGTGAGCGGCTCGGGCTGCGTCGACGTCGTCCGTCAGCCTGTGCGCTGGCGCCGACGCGCCGCCCGTATTGGCATCCCGGGCCAGCGCCGTTCTATCCTCAAGCCGCGCGCCGCGCCGAGGCGAGTCTTCCGCCGCGTGTCGATTCCGCGCCGCGCCGTTCGACGTATCATCAGCGCGAAGGGGTGTGGCCGGTCGTGATCGCCCGCCCCCCCGGCGTCCGATGACCCGCCCAAGACAGTCACCCCTAGGAGACATTGCCATGCGTGTGATGGTGCTGATCAAGGCCGACGCGGATTCCGAGGCGGGCGTGATGCCCAGCGAGCAGCTCCTGACCGAGATGGGCCAGTACAACGAGCAGCTCGTGAACGCCGGCATCATGCTGGCCGGCGAAGGACTCCATCCCAGCTCGAAGGGCGTGCGCGTCCGGTTCGACGGCGCCAGGCGCACCGTGATCGACGGCCCGTTCGCCGAAACGAAGGAGCTGATCGCCGGCTTCTGGCTGTGGCAGGTGCGGTCGATGGACGAGGCCATCGAGTGGCTGAAGCGCTGCCCGAACCCCATGGGCACGGTGTCCGACGTCGAGATCCGCCCGGTGTTCGAGGCCGAGGACTTCGGCGCCGAGCTCACGCCGGAGCTTCGCGCGCAGGAAGAGCGCCTGCGCGCCCGGGTGGCTGGGCAGGCGTAGATCGATGCCGGGTCCAGGTCGACGGGCGGCCACGGGTTGCGGGCCAATCGTGGCCGCCGCGGCACCCCGATGACCACCCGCCGGCTGACGGCGTCCACCGATCCCGTCCACCGCGCCATCGACGCGATCTGGCGAATCGAGTCGGCCCGGATCATCGCCCACGTCGCGCGCCTCGTGCGCGACGTGGGCCTGGCCGAGGATCTGGCGCACGACGCGCTGATCGCCGCCCTCGAGCGGTGGCCGGAGTCGGGCGTCCCGGACAACCCGGGCGCCTGGCTCATGGCCACCGCCCGGCACCGCGCCATCGACGGCCTGCGCCGCGCCGCCGTGCTCGACCGGAAGCATGCGGAGATCGGCCGCGACCTCGATCTGGGCGGACGGGGCATCGCGCCGGACTTCGACGGGCCGCTCGACGACGCCATCGGCGACGATCTCCTGGGCCTCTACTTCACGGCTTGCCACCCCGTGCTATCCCCCGACGCGCGCGTGGCGCTCACGCTCCGGCTCCTCGGCGGCCTGACCACCGACGAGATCGCGCGGGCGTTCTTCGTACCCGAGCCAACGGTCGCGCAGCGGATCGTGCGCGCCAAGCGGACCCTCGCGGCGGCGCGCGTGCCGTTCGAAGTTCCGCGGGGTGAAGCGCTGGCCGCGCGGTTGTCGTCGGTGCTCGCCGTCATCTACCTCGTGTTCAACGAAGGCTATTCGGCCACCGCCGGCGACGCCTGGCTCCGGCCGGACCTGTGCGAGGAGGCGCTGCGCCTCGGCCGCGTTTTGGCCGCGCTGGCGCCCGCCGAGCCGGAGGTCCACGGCCTCGTGGCGTTGATGGAGATCCAGGCGTCGCGGCTGCGGGCGCGCGTCGGCCCCACCGGTGCGCCGGTGCTGCTCCTCGACCAGGACCGCGCGCGCTGGGATCGCGTCCTCATCCGGCGGGGCCTGGCGGCGCTCGCCCGGGTCGAAGGCCTCGGCGGCGCGCTCGGGCCGTATGCGCTGCAGGCCGCCATCGCCGCGTGCCATGCGCGGGCACGCACGGCGGACGAGACCGACTGGGGGCGCATCACCGCGCTGTACGACGCGTTGGCCCAGGTCGCGCCGTCCCCCGTTGTCGCGCTCAACCGCGCGGTCGCCGTGAGCAGGGCCTTCGGCCCGGCCGCCGGGCTCGAGATCGTCGATGCCCTCGCGGCCGAGCCGACGCTGGCAGACTATCCGTTCCTGCCGAGCGTGCGCGGCGACCTGCTCATGCGCCTCGGTCGACCCGCGGAGGCGCGGGTCGAGCTCGAGCGGGCGGCGGGCCTCACCCGCAACACGCGCGAGCGGGACCTGCTGCTCGACCGCGCGGCCCGCTGCGGCGCGGCGGCGTCGCCGGCGGATCGGAACGGCGGCGACGGCCGCGGGTGACGGCCCGGAGGTGGACCGGGCGAGCCGCGTGATCTGACGCGTCGCCCACGCGCGCTCGCCCGCGGCGGTGCGACAGGGGTGGAGACCGTCAGCGCACCGCTTCCGGCGTCCACTTCGCCGCCAGCACCTTGGCGAGGTACGTGCCGGTGTGCGACGCCGGGCATGCCGCGATGGCTTCGGGCGTACCGGCGGCGACCAGCGTGCCCCCCCGCGCGCCTCCCTCCGGCCCCAGGTCGATGACCCAGTCCGCCGCCTTGATGATGTCGAGGTTGTGCTCGATTACCAGCACCGTGTTGCCGGCGTCCACCAACGCCTGGAGCACCGACAGGAGCTTCTCGACGTCCGCGAAGTGCAGGCCCGTCGTCGGCTCGTCCAGGATGTAGAGGGTGTTGCCGGTGGCCACGCGTGAGAGCTCGCGCGAGAGCTTCACGCGCTGCGCCTCGCCGCCCGAGAGCGTCGGCGCCGGCTGGCCCAGCTTGACGTAGCCCAGGCCGACCGCCTCGAGCGTCTCGAGCTTGCGCCGGATGCCCGGCAGCGCGTGGAAGAACGCCAGCGCCTCGGTCACCGACATCTCTAGCACGTCGGCGATCGACTTTTCCTTGAAGAGGATCTGGACCGTCTCACGGTTGTAGCGCGCGCCGTGGCACACCTCGCACGGCACGTAGACGTCCGGCAGGAACTGCATCTCGATCTTCAGGATGCCGTCGCCCGCGCATGCCTCGCACCGCCCCCCCCGCACGTTGAACGAGAAGCGCCCCGGCTTGTAGCCCCGCAGCTTCGCCTCGGGCAGCGAGGCGAAGAGGTCGCGGATGGGGGTGAACAGGTTGGTGTAGGTGGCCGGGTTCGAACGGGGCGTGCGGCCGATCGGGCTCTGGTCGATGTCGATGACCTTGTCGAGCGCCTGCCAGCCCTCGATCTTGTCGTGGTCGCCGGCCGGCGAGCGGGCGCCGCCGATGAGCTGCGCCAGCCGCGCGTAGAGCACGTCGAGCACGAGCGAGCTCTTGCCGGAGCCCGACACGCCGGTCACCACCGTCAGCGTGCCCAGGGGGATCGAGGCGTCGATGTCTTTCAGGTTGTTGGCGCGGGCGCCCGAGACGCCGAGCAGCTTGCCGTTGCCGCGCCGGCGAACCGTGGGGACCGGGATGTGCAGGCGACCGCTGAGGAACCCGCCGGTCAACGAGTCCGGATGCGCTTCGATGGCCGCGACCGG
This sequence comes from uncultured Anaerolineales bacterium, assembly GCA_964415605.1. Lineage (GTDB taxonomy): Bacteria > Chloroflexota > Anaerolineae > Epilineales > Epilineaceae > UCB3. Next base: position 12,982 of record CAYQBA010000010.1, read on the forward strand.
GCCTTCGGCGACCACCGACCCGCCATGCGCGCCGGCGCCCGGCCCGAGGTCGATGATCCAGTCCGACGAGCGCATCATCTCCTCGTCGTGCTCCACGACGATCACGGTGTTGCCGACGTCGCGCAGGTTGAGGAGCGTCCGGATCAGGCGGGCGTTGTCGCGCTGGTGCAGCCCGATCGACGGTTCGTCGAGGATGTACAGCACGCCCATGAGCTGGCTGCCGATCTGGGTCGCCAGCCGGATGCGCTGCGCCTCGCCGCCGGACAGCGTCGCGGCCCGCCGGTCGAGCGTCAGGTAGTCGAGCCCGACGTTGACCAGAAAGCCCGTCCGCTGGCCGATCTCCTTGAGGATCTCGGCCGCGATCAACGCCTCGCGCGGCGTCAGGCGCCCGGTCGGGCGGCCCTTGTCGGCCGCCAGCCGCCCGTTGGACGGCACCACCGGTCCGTGGTGGAGCGCGTCGACCCAGGCCTGGAGCGCGTGGATGGGCATGCGCGCCACGTCGACGATCGAGCGATGGCCGACGGTCACGGCCAGCATCTCCGGCCGCAGCCGGTCGCCGCCGCACGCCGGGCACGGGCGCGTGGTCATGAACTTCTCGATCTCGGCGCGCATGTACTCCGAGTCGGTACTGGCGTGGCGCCGCTCGAGGTTGGCCACGACGCCCTCGTACGTGGTCTCGTAGCTCCGGCGGTGACCGTTGCGCGAGCGGTACTGGACGGTGATGCGCTGGTCGCCAAGCCCCCCGAGCACGATCTGGCGCGCCGCGTCCGGGAGGTCGCGCCACGGCACGTCGACCTGGAACCCGTGCCGCTCGCCCACGGCCGCGAGGACCTGCATGTAGTAGCCGTGGTCGTTGGGGGTCTTCGACCACGGGGCGATCGCGCCGTCGCGGATCGAGCGGTCGGGGTTGGGGACCACCAGGCTGGCGTCGACCTGCTGCATCGTGCCGAGGCCCTGGCACTCCGGGCACGCGCCGTGCGGCGAGTTGAACGAGAACGAGCGCGGCTCGATCTCCGGGAGGCTGATGCCGCAGTCCGGGCACGCGAAGTGCTGGCTGAACAGGCGCTCGTCGTCCGGCGCGCCGTCCTGGCCCAGCACCAGCGTGGTCAGCAGCCCGTCGCCGAGGGACAGGGCGGTCTCGATGGAGTCCGCCAGGCGGGTCCGGTCCAGCCCCCCTTCGCCCTGCCGTACGACCAGGCGATCGACCACGGCCTCGATGGTGTGGTTGCGATAGCGGTCGAGCTCGACGGGGTCGTCGATGTCGCGCACCTCGCCGTTGACCCGGACGCGCGCGAAGCCCGCCTTGCGCAGATCCTCGAAGACCCGCTCATGCGTGCCCTTGCGCCCCCGGACCAGGGGGGCCAGCACGAGGATCCGGCTGCCGTCGGGCAGCGTCATCACGGCGTCGACGATCTGGTCCACCGACTGGCGGGCGATCACCTGCCCGCAGCTCGGGCAGTGGGGGGTGCCGATGCGGGCATACAGCAGGCGCAGGTAGTCGTAGATCTCGGTGACGGTGCCGACGGTCGACCGCGGGTTGTGGCTGCCGCCCTTCTGGTCGATCGAGATCGCCGGCGACAGGCCCTCGATCTGGTCGACGTCGGGCTTTTCCATCTGCCCGAGGAACTGCCGCGCGTAGGCGCTCAGGCTTTCGACATAACGGCGCTGACCCTCGGCGTAGATCGTGTCGAATGCCAGCGAGCTCTTTCCGCTGCCGGACAGCCCGGTGATGATGACCAGCTTGTCGCGCGGGATCCGCACGTCGATGTTCTTGAGGTTGTGCTCGCGTGCGCCGCGGACGACGATGTGCTCGTGCGCCATGGGGAGGCTGCAGCTCCTCGTTGGGTCGGGAGGGGTGGGGTCGTGCCGGAGCCAGGTCACCACCCGGCCGCGGCAAGCGCTTGAATATAGCACAAATGAGCGGACACATGCGGCGGAGTGCGGCTTGCGCGACCGCGCGGGGGCTGGTTGGGGACGCCTGACAAGACCGCCATCTCAGGGACCGTGGCGTTGGCGGCCGTGACCGATGGGTTCGCCGCCGCGCTGGTCACCCGCCAACCGGTGCAACCACCTCCGACCTCCGACCCGCACCGCACGCCCGCGGCGAGCCCCTTGCGCGAACC
>CAYQBA010000010.1:15204-46146 GCA_964415605.1 uncultured Anaerolineales bacterium
TTGCGCGAACCCCGCTAGCGGAGCCGTCTGCGCTTGATCGCCAGCGGCAGGTGCGCCTGGAAGCGACGGCACGTCATCTCGAGGTCGAGGTAGCGCATCCCGCCGGCGATGTCGACCGGTTGTTGGAGCGTGGTGCAGCCGCTGCGCTCGGCGCGGACGTCGTACGGGCCATGGGGGAGGGCCAGGAAGCAGAACGTGCCGTTGTCGACGGTGCGGGTCACCCCCAGCGGCTCCTCACTCCGGTACAGCCACACCTTGACGTGCCCGAGCGGGCGGCGCGTGCGCTGCTCGACCACGGCGCCGCAGACGTCGCCTGGACCGGGGGTGCGCGTGGGCTTCGGCGTGGCCGTGGGCGGGTCGGTGGGCGGCGGCGCCAGGGTATCCGTGGGCGTGGGCGTCCGTGACGGGCGCGCGGTCAGCGTCGGGATCACCGCCGTCGGCCGCGCGGTCGGCGTGCGGGTCGGGGCCGTTGGCGTCATGCTGGGCACCGCGCCGGGCGGCTCCGACGGATCGGCCGACGGCGTCGGCAGCGGCGGCGGCGTCGGCGTGCGGCTGGCGCGCGGCGCGATGGTGGCGCTCGCGGTCGCCGTCCGCACGACCGGCGTCGGGGTCTCGCGCGGATCCGGCGTCTCGCCGGCGATCGGCGTCGGCGTGGCGGCCGTCGGCTCGGGAGCGTCCGTCGGGCGCTCGCGCGTCCCCGTCGGCGATGCGGTCGGCGACGGCCGCGGGGTGTCGGTGGGCGTGGCGGACGGCGTCCGCGTCGGCGTGGGCGTTTCGGTCGGCGGCGGCGCCACCTGGATGGCGAGGATCGTGTCGAGATGGGCCTCCACGGGCTCCCCGTCGGCCCAGGCCACGTCGCTGTCGTCGCACGTCCGGCGGTTCTGCCCGTAGAAGTTGGCCATGAAGGCGGCGACGTCGCCGGTGGCCTCGAGGTACCCGTCGAGGCGCAGCACCGGGCCGGGGCGCAGGGCGGGCGAGAGCGTCCACGTGTCGTGGCTGACCAACGCCGCGTCGCCGTGCTCGGATTCCCCGGCGGACGGCCGCGCCACGTCGAGGTACGGGTCGGCAACCCGCAGCTTGCCCGTCGCGGGGTTGACCGCCTCGACGGCCACGTAGTGTCCGCCGATCCGCGACCAGCCCGACAGGTGCGTGTTTTGCCAAAGCCCCACGAGCGCCACCACCGGCTCGCCGCGTGCGATGGCCTCCGCCACGTGCGCCAGCGTGGGCTTCTCGACGAGACGCGTGTCGAAGAGCGGCTCGGTGCGGGCCTCGCGCAGGTAGCTCTGGAGCCCGGCGTCGAGCTCGTCGAGGCACGTGCCGAAGTAGTTGCCGAAGACGCCATTGGTCCGGAAGACGCCGGCGAGGGATTGGCCGAACGGGCGCACGTTGTCGACGGCGTGGTCGTCCCAGCCGCCCAGCGCACGCACCAGCCCGAACTGGTCGACGACGGCCGGCGGCGGCGGGCCGGTCTCGTGCTGCGCGTCGAGCCACCACAGCGCGTCCGCGACGGCTGCCGGGCCGTCATGGGTCCACACCTTGCGGATGGGGTCGCGGCTCCGCCACTGGGGCTGGCGTTGGTCGAAGTCCGGCAGCCCGTTCGGCGCGTAGTCCACGGCACCCGCGCGAAGGGCGATCCACCCGTCGGCGTCCGGCGTTGTCGTCGGGATGGGCGTCGCGTCGTTGTCGCTTGCGTGGTCCGCCACACCCACCGCCGCGTGCGCCGCCGGCCGTGGCTGGCCGCCGGTCGCACCCATCGCCATGGCGGCGGCCAACCCCGCGCCCGCCAAGATCGCCGGTCCCACCATGCGCCGGCCGGCGCACCGACGCCTCCCCCCGACGTCTCGCATGCCCTACGCTCCTCGCCAACCCGCCGAGTGCCGGCGGTCCCCAACCGTGAAAAGCCAATCCACGCGCCATCCGTGTGGGCGCGGCCGTGCGCGAACGGCCCATCCCACGCGCATTCATTGACCGCGCGCGGGCCCGACCGTACACTTCCGCCCGTACCACGCGCTTGCAACGCGGCGGCGGACGCCGCCGTTACGGCTGAGTGTGGCGGCCCGGTCCGAGGGTGGCCGCGCGCCAGGCCTTGGGCAATCAGGAGCAGCATCGGCCATGCCGCGCAAATCGACACGCCAGCCCGGCGCCCATTCCACCACGGGCACGGGTTCCCAGCCACCGCCGGCCGGCGACGCGGACGCCGGCGATCCACGCGGCCCTGGCGCCGACATCCTCGCGCGCATCTTCGGCACGGGCGGCGAGCCTGATTCCGGCGGCCCGTTTCGCTCGGGCTTTGTCGCGCTTGTCGGCCGCCCGAATGTCGGGAAGAGCACGCTGCTCAACGCCCTGGTAGGCGAGAAGGTGGCCATCGTATCACCCCGCCCGCAGACCACGCGCCGCCGCATCCTCGGCATCCGCACCACCGACGCCGCGCAGGCCGTCTTCGTCGATACGCCTGGCGTGCACCGGCCACGCCACGACCTGGGCCGCTACATGGTGGGCGTTGCCCGTGCCGCCATCCCCGACGCCGACGTCGTGGTCTGGGTGGTGGACGCCGCCCACCCCCCGGGCGACCTCGACGCCCAGGTGGCCCGGTGGATCCGGCAGGCCGGCCGGCCGACCGTGGTCGCGCTCAACAAGAGCGATCGCCTCAAGCCCGAGGACATCCAGGCGCGCTGCGACGCCTACCTCGGCATGGTCGATGCCGCCGACTGGATCCTCACGATCGCCACGCGCGGCCACAACCTCGAGGCGCTGTGGTCGGCCATCGCGCGGCGGCTGCCGGAGGGCGCGCCGTTCTATCCCGAGGATCAGCTCACCGACCAGACCGACCGGATGCTCGTGACCGAGCTGGTCCGCGAGGCGGCGCTGCGTCACCTCGGGCAGGAGATCCCGCACGGGATCGAGGTGAGCCTCGAGGAATGGTCGCGGCGCGAGGATGGGTTCCTGCGCATCGCGGCCAAAATCTTCGTCGAGCGCGAAGGGCACAAGGCGATCGTCATCGGTCGGCACGGCGCGATGCTCAAGACCATCGGCACGCGGGCCCGGCACGAGATCGAAACCCTGCTCGGCGAGCGCGTGTTCCTCGAGCTGTTCGTGGCGGTGCGCCCGGGCTGGCGCCGGGACGCCGCGGATGTCAAGCGCATGGGCTACCGGTGACGGGGCCCGGCGCCGGCGCTCCGCCGTCGCTGCGCGTGGATTGGCCGCGCGCCGGAGCCGCGGTGCTGACGATCGACCGTCCGGCGGTCCACAACGCCCTGGATTGGGCGACGATGGCGGCGTTCGCCGAGGCCGTCGAGCAGCTGCATGCCCGGGCCGCGGATCCGTCGGGCGACCTTCGGGTGGTGATCGTGGCCGGGGCTGGCGAGGCGGCGTTCTGCAGCGGGGGCGACCAGCAAGCCCTGCACACCCACCTCGCGCAGGGCGACGGGGTGCGCCTGGCCGGGATCATGGGCGACGCCCTGGTACGCCTCGAACGCCTCCCGGTTCCGGTGGTGGCGGCCGTCAACGGCTTTGCGCTTGGCGGCGGCAGCGAGATCGCGCTGGCGTGCGACGTCCGGGTGGTCGACGAGGCCGTGCGCTTTGGGCTCGTTCACCTGCGCCTCGGGCTCATCCCGGGCTGGGGCGGGGGCCAACGCCTGCAGCGCTTGGTCGGCTACGGCCGCGCCATCGAGATGATGCTTTCGGCCCGGGCCTACGGCGCACCCGAGCTGCTCGGCCTCGGCCTGGCTGCCGAGATCGCCCCGCGTGGCCAGGCGCTGTCCGCGGCGCTCGCTTGGGCGGATCGACTCGCCGCGGCCGACCCCGGCACCGTGCAGGCCGTCAAGCGGCTCCTGCAGGCCGGTTGGGACCTTCCGTATGACGATGCCCTGGCCGCCGAGCGCAGCCTCTTTCCGGATCTCTGGGCCGCCGACGCGCACGTGGCGGCGGTGCGTGCGTTCGTGGGCGGCGCCCGCGTGCGCTAGCCGCCGCGTCCAGGGCCTCCGCCCAGCCGCGGGAACCCTGAGCCCGTCGATTCGACCGGGTTGGACGTCACCGAAGATGCGATGTATCGTTAACAAATGTTAACTGCGGCTGGAATCCGTGCGTTCGGCCCCGGATGGCGGTCTTGTCGCAGGCCCCCCCACCTCTAGGAGACGATCTCGATGCCCGTGTGTTTCCACCCACGCCGGCTCTCGCGTCGCACCTCGCGATTCGCCGCCGCGCTCCTCGCTGCCGTCGCGCTGATCTGGCCTGATCTGGCTGCCGCCAACGGGCTGGGCACTGCAGCCTATGACAACCGTAGGCGGACCCGGACGCCGACTCCGACCCGGACGGCCACCCCGGTCCCCACCGCCACCTGGACGCCTGGCCCGCCCACCGCGACGCGAACGCCCACCTCCACCCCCATGCCGCCGACACCGACCCGGACGCCGACGCCCACCTCCACCCCCGTGCCGCCGACACCGACCCGAACGCCGACGCCGGCCCCGCCGACGGTGACCCCCGGACCACCGACGCAGACCCCGCTGCCGACGAACACGCCGACGGACCCCGCCGGCCTGTGGATCTCGCGTTCCGAGATCCTGGCGTTGCCGACGTTGGGCACGGCGTGGTCGAACGTCCTGGCGCGCGCGGATGAGGCCGCCGGCACGGCGACGGTCTGTGATCAGGACTCCAACAACGGCGTGTTGGTGATGGCCAAGGCGCTGGTCCACGTTCGGACCGGCGTCGAGAGCTACCGGACGGCGGTGCGGCAAAACGTCATGGCGGCCATCGGCACCGAGGATGGGTCGACCTGCCGCAGCCTGGCCCTCGGCCGCGAGCTCGCGGCCTACGTCATCGCCGCCGACCTGGTCGGGCTCACGTCGAGCGAGGACGCGACGTTCCGGGCCTGGCTGTCCGACGTCCGCACCCAGGTGCTGGCCGGCGACAGCCGTTCGCTGGTGAGCTGCCACGAGGACCGCCCGAACAACTGGGGGACGATGTGCGGCGCGAGCCGCGCCGCGGCATCGGCCTATCTCGCCGACGCCACCGACCTGGCCCGGACGGCGCAGGTCTTCAAGGGCTATCTCGGCGATCGGGCCGCGTACGCCGGCTTCGACTACGGCAGCGACCTGACATGGCATGCCGATACGGCCAACCCGCGAGGCATCAACCCGGCGGGCGCCGTCAAGCAGGGCGTCAGCATCGACGGCGTGTTGCCGGACGACATGCGGCGCGGCGGCCCGTTCACCACAGGCTGCCCGACCTACACCGGCTACCCGTGGGAAGCCCTGCAGGGGGTGTTGGTGCAGGCCGAGATCCTGTCTCGCCAGGGATATGCCGCTTGGGAGTGGGAGAGCCAGGCCGAGCGCCGTGCCGTTCAGTACCTCCGCGACCTCGACCAGTCGTGCGGCGGGTGGTGGGCGACCGGCGACGACACGTTCAGCCCCTGGATCATCAACCATGTCTACGGAACGTCGTTCCCGACGACGAGCCCGGTCGGCGTGGGCAAGATCATGAGCTTCACCGACTGGACCCACGATCGGGCGACGCGTCAACGCTAGCGCGACGGCATGATTGCCGGAGGACAGACGAGGCGGCCGGGATCTCAGTCCTGGCCGCCTCGTCTGTCGTCTACAGCCTGCGGGTCAACGCCGAGAATGGCCCCGCCCGATGTCCGGCCCGCTATCGCTCCCGCCGCAGCTGCGGGAACAGCACGACCTCCCGGATGTTGACGGTCCCGGTCAGCACCATGACGAGGCGGTCGATGCCGATGCCCAGCCCTCCCATCGGCGGCATGCCGTGCATCATGGCGGTCAGGAAGTCCTCGTCGAGCGGATGGGCCTCGGTGTCGCCGGCCGCGCGCGCCGCGGCCATCTCCTCGAAGCGCGCGCGTTGGTCGAGCGGGTCGTTGAGCTCGGTGAAGCTGTTGCCGAGCTCGAAGCCGGCGACCAGCGGCTCGAAACGCTCCACATAGCGCGGATCGCCCGGCTTGCGCTTCGCGAGCGGGCTGAGCTCGACGGGGTAGTCCATCAGGAAGACGGGGTCCCACACCTGCGGCTCGACGAACTCGCCGATGAGCTCATCCACCGTCTTGGCCCACGTGGGCTGCGGGTCGGTCTCGAGGTTGCGGGCGCGGATCGCGGCGCGCAGCCCGTCGAGATCGCCGTATGTCGCGTCGATGTCGATGCCGGTGGCCTCGAGGATCGCCTCGCGCACCGTCACGCGCCGCCACGGCGGCGTCATGTCCAGCGGCCGGCCGCCCAGGTCGATGACGGTGCCGCCGATGACGTCGCGCGCGATGGTCGCGATCATGTCCTCCACCAGACCCATGATGTCGCGGTAGTCCGCGTAGGCCCAGTAGCACTCCATCATGGTGAACTCGGGCTGGTGCGTGCGATCGACGCCCTCGTTGCGGAAGTCCTTGCTGATCTCGTAGACCCGCTCGAAGCCGCCGACGAGGAGCCGCTTCAGGTAGAGCTCGTCGGCGATCCGCAAGTACATCGTTTGCTCGAGCGCGTTGTAGTACGTCGTGAACGGCTCGGCCGCGCCGCCGCCGTAGAGCGGCTGCAGGATGGGCGTCTCGACCTCGAGGAAGCCGCGGTCGTCGAGGTAGCGGCGCATCCGGCTCACGATGCGGGTGCGCTTGACGAATCGGTCCCGGGAGCTCGCGCTGCTCACGAGATCGAGGTAACGCTGGCGGAACCGGGTTTCCTGGTCCTGGAGGCCGTGCCACTTCTCGGGCAGCGGCAAGAGGCTCTTGGCGAGCATCGTCAGCCCTTCGACGGCCAGCGACACCTCGCCTCGCCGCGTGCGGAACATCGTGCCGTGGGCGTTGACGAAGTCGCCGCTGTCGAAGTGCGCGTCGACGTGGTCGAACGCGGCCTCCCCGAGTCGGTCGCGCTGGAGATGCAGCTGGACGTGCCCCGAGCCGTCCTGCAGGTGCACGAACATCGAGCCGCCCATGCGCCGCAGCGCGCCGGTCAGGCGGCCGGCGAGGATCACCCCCGCCGGGCCGGTGGCCTCGCCTGCCCGCTCGCCGGCCTCGAACGCCGCGATCGCCTCGGCGGCCGTATGCGTACGCTCGCTGCGCGGGGGATAGGGATCGATGCCCTGCGCGCGCAACCCGGCAAGCTTGGCCTCGCGCGCCGCGACCACCGCGGCCAGGCCGCCCACGCCGCCGTCGACAGCGTCAGGCTCCACGGAGGGCGTGAGGGCCCGATTGCTGGTTGACGCGAGAGTCTGACGGTCGCTTCCAGGCAGTTCGCTCATGGGGCGGTCCTGATCGGATGGGTCGCGCGCTGTCGACAGGCTGGATCGAGCTCAGCCGATCTCGAGGATCTTGAACGTCATCTTCGTGCCGGTGGGGGCGGTATAGCTGGCCGACTGGCCCGCCCGCTTGCCGAGCAGCGCCGCGCCGAGCGGCGAGTTGTGCGAGATGAAGCCCTTCATCGGGTCGGCCTCGGCGGAGCCCACGATGCGGAACTCCTCGGGCGCCTCGCCGTCCTCGGCCACCTTGACCCGCGAGCCGATGGCCACGACGTCCTTCGTCGTCGGCTCCTCGATGACCTTGGCGCGCCGGAGCATGTCCTCGAGCTCCTGGATCCGGCCCTCGACGAAGCCCTGCTGCTCTTTGGCCTCGTCGTAGGCCGCGTTTTCGCGCAGGTCGCCGTCGGCCTTGGCGTCGCGGATCATCTCCGCCACCTCGCGTCGCCGCACCTCGGTCAGGTGCTTCAACTCGGCCTGGAGCTTTTCGTGGCCCTCGTGGGTCAGATAGACGACCTCGATACCGTTCATGGGAATGCTGCCTCCGATGTGACGTCGCCGCCATTCCCGCGCGGGGCGGGTCGGCGGTGGATGCGGCGCGCCTGATGCGCGCCGGCGGTATAAAAAATCGCCGCCGCAACCGGGGCTGCGACGACCTGGCGGGTTGTGTGTCGTTGATCTCGACCGCGGGCCTCAAGACGCTGCGACGCAATGGCCGGCGTCGAACGGAGTCCCGGGCGGCGTGATCGCCGGAAGCGGGGTAGGGCGCGTGGGGCGTGACCGTCTTACTACATTATATCGCCGCCGACCGTCTCTTCAAAACGGTTCGGGGCGGCGCAGCCGCCGGGTCAGTCACCCGGCGGCTGCGCCGCGGCAGCCCGCACCTACGGCATGGGCGTGGCCGGCTCGGCTGTCGGCACCGACAGGGTGGGCTCGACCGGCGCCGCCGTGGCCGGGATGAGCTCGAACGACTGCTGGGCGAGCGGCAGGTAGATCGACCCGGAGGGCATGCCGAACGGCCGGATCGCGAGATCCTCGCCCGGCATGTTGTACGGGTAGTGCATCATGATGGCCATCTCGGGCGTCGGATCGAAGCCCGCGCACGCCTGGAGCTTGAGGGTGGTCCGGCCGGTTCGTGGCGTCACGGGCACGAGCTCCGGCAGGCCTGGCACCGGCTGCCCGCCGGCGTCCGTGACCTTCACGCAGTCCACCGCCCGCTGGTCGAACGTGAACGCCTCGCCGGGCTCGATGCCCGGCAGCAGGCCGGCACCCATGTTGTCGGGGGCCTCGTCGTAGCCCAGGAAGTCGCCATCCTCGACGATCGGGTAGTCCTCGGCCGCGTCGGCCACGCTGACCGCGAAGTTGAATGCCGCGTTGCCGCTCGCCAGATCCTTGCCGATCCCCCACACCGGGTGGTTGGCCCAGAACCGCAGCACCGTGGTGGTCTCGCCGATGTTGTAGGCCTGCGGCATCGCGAACGTGCTGCCGGTGGCATCGAAGGCCGTCGCCGGGTTGGGGTTGAGCGTTCCGGGCACCAGGTCGCCGAGCACGGTGGCGTAGCGCCCGCCGTTGACCTGGAGGTTCCAGCCTACCCGGTCGAACTTGCCGTCCATGTCGGTGTCGAAGTACACGTGGAACTCGGTGCTCAGTGGGAGCCGCCGAGGCCCGGTCGTCTGCACGGCGAACTCGACGAGCTGCAGCGCCGTGTCCGGGTGGTTCGGGTCGCGATCGGCGAACGGGAACCACCGCACGCCGACGTTCTCGATGTTCAGGTCGCCGGGATTGTGGGGCTCCACCGGGTCGGTGCCCAGCCGCAGGTAGTTGGCGACGCCGCCCGGCTGGAAGCACGCGTTCTCGAAGATGTGCTCCACCGGCGCATCGCCCTTGAACGCGATGGCGTCCTTGGTCGTCGCGTTCACGCACGATGCGCGCTGCGGCAGCGACGAGAACGGGACGTGCGCGACATCGCCGTCCGCCACCGGCGCACCGGCGGCGTCGACCTCGGTGACATGCACCTGGCCGTCGATCTCGAACGTCTGGAAGTTGGCCACGCTGACCGTGGCATCCGAGCGGATCTGGCCGGGCAACGTCCAGCTGCGCAGCTTCGAGGGGTCGACCGTCAAGCGCACGTCGACGCTGGCCGAGCTCTCGGCCGCGACGGTGACCTGAGCGGGCTCGAACGCCAGGCTGACGCCCTGGTTGCCATCCTCGTCCGGCGCGATGAAGGTCGACGACAGGCGGTACGTCTTGGCGGCCGCCCCGAAGTTCTTGATCGTGAGCTTGCGGGTGGTCACCGATGGCTCCTCGCCCGCGAAGACCTCGGCGAAGCCGAGCTCGGCGATGCCGTTTTCCGACCGGACGACCGTGTCGCCCTTGGCGCTCGCGTACGCGTTGACCAGCCCGGCCCCCTGGCGGCTGATGCCCGCCAGGGGTCCGGCGTTGTTGCCTTCGGTGTGGATGCGCGCGTCGGCGTAGTTCATCAGGAGCGCCGAGATGTCGTCGGGCGCCACGTCCAGCGATTCCTTCGCCTTGCGCTCCCACAGCAGCGCGGCCACGCCGGCCACGAGCGGGCCCGACATCGACGTGCCGCTGATCGACAGGCTGCCGGTGCCGCTGCCCGCCCACACCGAGAGGATGTTGGACCCCGGCCCGGTGATCTGCGGCTTGATGCCGCCGCGCGCCCGGTCCGGCCCGCGGCTGCTGAAATCCGAGATCGTGTCCGTCAGGTTGTCGAGCGGCTCGACCGGGAAGCTGGCCAGCACGACCGTGCCGGCTTCGAGCAGCCCCTGGAGCTGCGCGCCCTCGGCCTTCCCGATCATGACGCCCGGAATCTCGGCACAGTGCGGCTCGGGCCAGCACGAGCCGCCCATTGGCGCCGCCGGGCGATCGTCGCTGAACACCACGACCGCCCGGGCGCCGAGCTTCGCAGCGTTGGCGAACTTCTGGGAGAACGGGCACGTGCCGCGCTGGACGAGCGCCACCTTCTCGTTGACCTCTTGCGCCGGCGTCGACGGCGTGCCGTCGGGGTTGCTGCACGCCAGCCCGTACCACGCCATCTCCATGTCGAGGTAGGGCTCGAGCTCGGTAAAGGGCGGCGCGAGCTCCGGCGCCGCGTCGAACGACGCCGTGTCGAGGTTGCCACCGGCCCACTTGGCGAGGAACTTGCCGACGCCGGACTCGCCGGCGGCGAACGAGCTGGCGACGCTGACGGCCATGCGGGCGGCGCCCGGGGACCCGGTGATGTACGGGACGTTGCCGGCATTGCCGGACGACGCGACGACGGTCACGCCGCTGGCGACCGCGCGGTCGATGAGGTCATTGGCCTCGGCCATGCCCCCGCCGAACGGGCTGCCGAGGCTCATGTTAATGACGTTGATCTTCACCCGCTGGCCGGCGTCGTCCTCGACCGGCCAGCCCTGGACGTCGAGGCCCATGTTGTGCTCGACGACCCATTCGATGCCGCTCGAGGCCAGGTCGGTGCTGCCCTGGAACCCGACCGGCATGCCGGTCGGGTTGCCGAACACCTTCACCCCGACCAGCCGTGCGCCGGGCGCGATGCCGAGGGGAACACGCTGCTTGCCGTTCGGGCCGGTCGAACCTTCACTGGCCACGATGCCCGAGACGTGCGAGCCATGGCCCTGACCGCCCGTGCCGTTGACGTACATCTCGTCGAGCGGGTCGTCGTCGGGCGACGGCTCGGGGCTGCACGCCACGCCCTCGGGGACCTGCGGCGGGCAGTTGGCCGCATAGGCGCTGCCTGCGAGGTCGACGCCGCCGATCACCTTCTCGGTCGGGAACGTGTCGGGCTCGGCAACCCCGGGGTCGTTGGCCTGGAAGGCCTCGGCCGTGCCCGCGCCGCCGAAGGCCGCGTGCGTGTAGTCGATGCCGGTGTCGATGACGGCGACGATCGCACCGCTCCCGTCGTACTTCAGCTCGTCGCGAACCCGGTTGGCCCCGACGTGCGGACCGGCCTTGTCCATGTCGACCGTCCACACCGGCGCGTGGTGGATCGCCACCACCCCCGGCACCCGCGCGATGGCCGGGATCTGGCGGCGCGTGGCGTGTACCAGGAAGCCGTTCTCGATGACCTGGAAGCTGTCGACCACCGTGACGCCGTCGATCGCGCTGAGCGCGGTCCGGGCCGGCGCCTGCCGCGCCGCGATGGCGTCGTGCAGCGTCTCGAGCGTGCGCAGCGGCACCACCGCGTCGGTGCCTGTGGCGCCCACGCGATCGCGCGCGGCCTGGTAGAGGTCCCACAGCGGGGGTCCGCTGAGCCGGACGATGAGGCTGACCCGGGCGTCCGGGTCACGCCGGGCCGTGCTCGGCGCGGCGGGGCTCACCGCGAGCAGGTCGGCCGTGATCTCGATGGCGGGCGCCGTGCCGGTCGGGGTGTCGGCCGACGCACGGGGCGCGCCGAAGGCGAAGGGGATAGCCAACGCCAGCGCCAGACTGCACGCGGTGGCGATCTTACGGGATCGAATCATGCTCTGCCTCCATGGGCATTCGGGAATCGGGAACTCTGACTGTGGCTGCGTCCATCGGCGCGCGGGACGCGAGCTTGGAGAAACGATGCGCGAGCGGGCGCGCCAGGCGCCCGCTCGCTGCTTCGACCCGCCTACCATTGCATAACGCCAGGGGGCGCCGCACCGTGACGATCGCGGTGGCTTATCGGCGACCGCCGAACCCGCCGCCGCGACCACCGCGGTCACCCCCCCGGTCACGGTCGCCGCCGGGGCGGCCGCCGCCCGGGCGCCCACCGCCCCGGCCGCCGCCACCGCCGCCGCCGCCGACACCAGGATCGTGGGCGCGGGCCTCCTCGATGGACCAGCCCTCCAGGACGGCCTGCCGGCTCAAGCGGATCTTCCCGTTGGCGATGTCGGTGACCATCACCAGCACCTCGTCGCCCACCTCGACCACGTCCTCCACGCGGTTGACGCGCTCGGCGGCCAGCTGGGAGATGTGCACCAGGCCGTCGACGCCGGGCAGGATCTCGATGAACGCGCCGAAGTCGGTGGTGCGGACCACCGTGCCGGAGTAGACCTTCCCGAGCTCGGGGGTGGCCGTCAACGCCTCGATCATCTCGCGGGCAAGGTCGGCGCCGGTGCCTTCCAGGGCCGCGATGTGGACGGTCCCGTCGTCTTGGACGTCGATCTTGACCCCGGCCTTGTCCTGCAGCGCCCGGATGGTCTTGCCGCCCGGCCCGATCAGCTTGCCGATGAGGTCCGGATCGATGTGCAGCGTCGTGATCCGCGGCGCGTGCGGCGACATCTCGGCGCGCGGCTCGGCGAGGGTCGTCGTCATGCAGTCCAGGAGCAGCATGCGCGCCGTTCGCGCCTGCGCCAGCGCCTGCCGCAGAACCTCCTCGCTCAAGCCGCCGAGCTTGATGTCCATCTGGAGCGCCGTGACGCCCTGCGCGGTCCCGGCGACCTTGAAGTCCATGTCGCCCAGCGCGTCCTCCATCCCCTGGATGTCGGTGAGCACCGCGAACCGGCCCGAGTGGTCTTCGGTCACCAGGCCCATCGCGATGCCGGCGACCGGGGCCGAGATCGGCACGCCGGCGTCCATCAGCGAGAGGGTGCTGGCGCACACGCTTGCCATCGACGTCGATCCGTTGGACGACAGGCACTCCGACACCAGGCGAATGGCGTACGGGAACGACTCGGGCGGGGGGATCACGGCGCGGAGCGCCGTCTCGGCCAGGGCGCCGTGGCCGATCTCGCGGCGCTTGGGGCCGCGGAGCGGGTACGCCTCGCCGGTGGAGAACGGCGGGAAGTTGTAGTGGTGCATGAACCGCTTGGTCTCCTCGGGGCGGAGCGTGTCCAGGCGCTGCTCCTCGTCGAGCGTGCCGAGGGTGGCAATCGTCATGACCTGGGTCTCGCCGCGCTGGAAGAGACCGCTGCCGTGGACGCGCGGCAGGAGGCCGACCTCGGTGTAGAGCGGCCGGATCTCGTCGGGCGCCCGGCCGTCCGGCCGGACGCCGCGGTCGAGGATCCGCTGCCGCATGCGCTCCTTGAGGTAGGCGTCGAACGCGGCCTTGATCTCCTTGGCCGAGAACGCCGCCGCCGCGGGCGTGCCGTTGTCCGCGGCCGTCGGCGCCTGCTCCGTCATGTGGCCAAGCCACTCATGGGCGAGCGCGTCGAGCGCGTCCATGCGCGCGTGCTTGTCGGTTTGCGTCTCGAAGATGCCGTCGATCCGGTTGCCGACGAACGCCCGTACGCCCTGGCGCAGCGCCTCGGGCTCGACCACTTCGGGGAACACGCGCTTCGGCCGGCCAGCCGCGGCGCGGATTTGATGCTGGATGGCGAGGATCGGCTGCATCGCCGCGTGGCCGTGCAGCAGGGCGCGGATCAGGGTGTCCTCGTCGACCTCGTGGGCGCCGCACTCCACCATGAGGATGGCGCGCTCGGTGCCCGCGACCCGCAGGTCCAGCGTGCTCGTCGCCATCTCGGCCGCCGTGGGGTTGACGACGAACGCGCCGTCCACGAGGCCGACGCGCACCGCGGCCACCGGCTCGGGGAAGGGGATGTCGCTGAGCATGAGCGCCGTGCTCGCGGCCACGAGCGCCGGGATGTCGATGAAGTTGCTGGTGTCGCTGGCCAGCGCGGTGATGATGATCTGGACGTCGTTGCGGAACGACTTGGGGAAGAGCGGGCGCAGCGGCCGGTCGATGAGGCGCGACGTGAGGATGGCCACCTCGCTCGGGCGTCCCTCGCGCCGGAAGAACGAGCCGGGGATGCGGCCGGCGGCGTAGAGCTTCTCCTCGAGGTCGACGGACAGCGGGAAGAAGTCGATGCCTTCGCGCGGGTCCTTCGACGCCGTCGCCGTGGCCAGCACGACCGTCTCGCCGAGCTGGACGGTCACGGCGCCGCCGGCTTGCCCGGCGAACTTGCCGGTGCGGAAGACAAATGGCCGGCCCTCGACCTCGGCGGTGAAGGTCAGCTCGTTAACGTCCAATGCTCGCCACACCCGGGCCTGGGAGGGCGAAGGGAAATCCGTCATGATCGGTTATCCTCCGTGGGATCTGGGGCCGGCGCCGGAGGGCAGGGACTGGAGACCGCCTCGCACCGCGAGGGGGTGCGAACCGCGCTCCAATTCCTGAACTCCAGGCACCGGCCGGGGAATGCGCAGACGGGGCCAGCCGAGGTGGGTCAGCCGCGGATGCCGAGCTGGCCGATCAGCGCTCGATAGCGCGCCGCGTCGGAGCGGGCCAGGTAGCGCATCATGCGCCGGCGCTGGCCCACCAGCTTCAGCAGGCCGCGGCGCGAGTGGTGGTCGTGCTTGTGCACCTTGAAGTGCTCGGTGAGCTGGCGGATGCGCTCGGTGAGCAGCGCGATCTGGACTTCCGGCGACCCGGTGTCGCCGCCCGCGCGGCCATGCGCGCCGATGATCTCCGCCTTCTTCTCGTTGGTCAGGGCCAAGGCAATATCCTCCGTCTGCTGTCTTCTGATGTTCAAATTATAAGCTCAACTCTGGATCGCGGGCCAAATTCGCCGCGTCAACGCCCCGTGATGCGGTCGCGGACGATGCTCAAAAGCCAACCGACCTCGTCGACGTCGAGCCGCGCCGCGAGCGGCAGATAGACCGCCGCGCCCACCAGCGCGCCGGCCGCGGCGCGGATCCCCCACGCCAGCGTTCCCTGCCCGACCGTCCCGGCGAGCCACCGATCCATCGTCCATACCGCCGCTCCCATGACGACGGCGGCGACCGACGTGGCCAGCGCCGCGCGCCCCACCCCGGCCAGGGCGTCGCGCCCGATGAGGCGGCGGACCAGGAGCAGCATGATGCCGGCGTGGGCGATGTGCTTGAGGCTGTCGGCCAGGACGAGGCCGAGGAAGACCCAGCGGCCCGGGAGGCGCGCGAGGTTGAGCGCCGGCCCGGCGACGTAGGCGAACACGAGGTACACGCCGACGGACACGACGCCGATCAGGGCTGGCACGCGCGTGTTCTGCCGCGCGTAGAACGCGTAGTTGAGGGGCCAGTCGATGCCGATGAACGGCAGGCCGATCAGGTAGACGTACAAGGCGGCGGTCACGAGCTGGCGCGCCTCGTCGCCGAACAGCCGCCGCTGGAACACCAGCCCGACGACGGGGTCGGCCAGCACGGCGAGGCCGACGCTGGCGGGGACGATCAGGGCCAGCACCAGCCGCAGGCCGCGCGCCAGCGTCCGGTCGTACGTCTGCCCCTCGCGGCGGGCGTGCGCGGCGGCCAGCGCGGGCAGGATGGCCAGCGAGATCGCGACCGAGATCAGCCCGTGCGGGAGCTCGCGCAGCGTCGTCGCGTAGCGCATCGACGCCAACGCGGCCTCGCCGGCCGCCGACGCGAAGCGGGTGTCGGCGATCACCTGCAGCTGCGAGACCGCCAGCCCCGCGCCGATCGGGGCGTACAGCGTCAGGATGCGGCGCAGCGCCGGATGCCCGACCTCGAAGCGCGGCCGGATCCGCCCGCCGCGCAGGCCGGGCCACAGCACGCCGAGCTGCAAGAGGCTCCCGAGCGTGATGCCCAGCGGCAGCGAGAGGCCGCCGAGTCGATCGTGCGACACGAGCACGCTCGTGATCAGGCCGAGGTTGTACACCGCGATGGCGACGGACGGCGGACCGAACCGCTCGCGGGCGTACAGCACCCCGATGACCCCGCCGGTGATGCCGAACAGCATGATCGAAGGCGCGATCACCCGCAGGTAGGTCGCCACGACCGCGGTCCCGTCGGCGCCCAGGCCCTGAGCCAACAGGCCGGCGAGCGGCGTGGCCAGAGCGTAGACCACCAGCGACGCCGCCCCGGTGACCAGCGCCACCATGGTCAGGAACACGCTGACCACCCGCCACAGCTCGGCGCGGCGCTCGGGATCGGCGGCGTACGCCGACAGGACGGGCACGACCGCGGCGCTCAACATGCCGCCGATCAGGAGGTCGTAGATCATGCTCGGCACGCGGGCGGCGGCCGAGAAGGCGCTGGCTTCCAGGCCGATCCCGAAGTAGCCCGCGATGACCTGCTCCCGCACCAGGCCGAGCACGCGGCTGGTGAGGTTGCCGACCATGATGAAGGTCGCCGATCCGAGCAGGCGTCCCGGCGTCTGTCGCTGGGCTGGCGCCGGCTCGTCGCGCGCGAAGCTCATGGCGCGGCCGGGTCGTCCGGCGTCACCCTGCGCTCAGCCAAGGGCCTCGGCGCCTCGGCCCGGATCCGGGCCACAATCCCCGAGGTCGATTGTCCGGCCACGAACGGCACGAACGCGACGCGCGCGCCGACGGCTTCGGCCGCGTCGGCTTCCGGGGGGCGATTGCCAGCGGCGGCGTAGTCGCCGCCCTTGACGTACACGTCGGGGCGCAGGGCCGTCACGATCGCCACGGCCGTCGGCGCGCCAAACGCGACGACGGCGTCGACCCAGCGCAGGGCGCACAGCAGCTCGGCGCGCTCGGCCAAGGGGAGGATCGGCCGCCCGGGGCCTTTCAGGCGATGGGTCGACGCGTCGTCGTTCAGCGCGACGACCAGGCGGTCGCCCAGCGCGCGGGCCGCCGCGAGGTAGCGGGTGTGCCCGACATGGAGGAGGTCGAAGCAGCCGTTGGTCAACACCACCCGCTCGCCGGCGGCGGCCCAGGCGGCCCGCCATCGGCGGGCCTCGCGCAGATCGACGGGCCCGGACGGGGCAAGCGGGCCCTGGGGTGCGGGAGCGGGGGCCGGGCGGCGCGGGGTCGGGGCGGGCATGGGATCGGGATGATATCGGTGCGCGGCCGCCGAATCAACCGCCGGCCTTCATGTCGGCCAGGATCTCGTCGGCGGTCGGGGCGGCCACGCCGAGCCGGCGCACGACGCACCCGGCGGCGTGGTTGGCGAGCTCGGCGGCCTCCCGCACCGAAGCCCCGGCCACGAGCGCCAGCGTCATCATGGCGATCACCGTGTCGCCGGCACCGGTGACGTCGAACACCTCGCTCACGTTGGCGGGATGCAGCACGGTGTGACCGGTCTCGTCCGCCACGCTCATCCCTTCGGGACCGCGGCCCAAGACCACGACCCGCGCCATCAGGTCTTCGCGCAGCGTGCGCGCGGCGTGCTCGAAGTCGGCGTCGCGGTCGAGTGCCCGCCCGAGGTTGGCTGCGGCGTCCTGCCGCCCGACGCGCACGAGGTCGAAGCCGGTAAACCACGCCAGGTCGCCCTGGGCGTCGACCGTCAGCCAGACGCCGTGCTCGGCGGCCGCCGTGCGCGCGGCGTCGCAGACCGCCGGGGTCACCACGCCGCTCCGGTAGTGCGACACCAGGATGGCGTCCGCCCCGGGCATCTGCCGCCCGATCGACGCGCAGACGGCGGCTTCGGTGGCGGCGGCGACGGGCAGGCGGGCCTGGCGGTCGATCCGGGCCACCTGCTGCGGCACCGACAGGCCGGTGGCGACGATGCGGGTCTTCAACGTCGTCGGGCGCGCGGGGTCCACCACGAGCCCCGCCGCGTCGATGCCGGCCGCCGCCAGGACGCGGCGCAGCTCGGCCGCCGTGTCGTCGGCGCCCACGACGCCGATTTGAACGGCCTCGGCGCCCAGCGCCGCCAGGTTGCGCGCGGGGTTCGCGCCCCCGCCCGGCAGGCAGAAGCGCCGCTCGAACGCCAGCACCGGCACCGGGCCCTCGCGGCTCAGGCGCTCCGGCTTGCCGACGAGGTACTCGTCGAGGAACACATCTCCAACGACGATCACGCGCCGACCTCCGGCCCGCGCGAGGATGCCGGCGGCGGTCGCAGGGGAGAGGGATGGGTCGGCGGATCTCACCGTTGCGTCCATGCGGTGGGTGGATGAGGCGGCGTCATGCCGTCGGGAGCGCCGCGGACCGCGTCGTGGCCAGCGTCGCCACCGCGGCGGCCAGCACACGCTCGGCCGGCAGCCACGCCAGGCAGTCGCGGGTCGGGCAGCCGCTCGGGCTGCCGAGATCGTGGCCGACATAAAAGCACGGTTGGCACGGCAAGTCCAGCTTGACGACCCGGTGGGGCGATGGGGTGGCCCGCCCGGTGGGGCCGGCACCGGGCCACCACGGCCCCCATGCCACGGCATTCGACGGCCCGAACACCGCGACCACCGGCGTGCCCATGGCCGTGGCGAGGTGGGTCACGCCGCTGTCGTTGCCGACGAGCAGATCCATCCGGCCCAGGATGCCGGCCAGGGTCGCCAGGTCGGTGCGCCCGGTGAGGTCGAGCACGGGGTGCGCGCAGCGTCCGGCGACCTCGGCGCCGCCGTCCGGGGGCGTGCCCACCACGACGATGTGCGCGCCCTGGGCCGACAGCCCATCCGCGACGGCGGCGAAGCCCGCCGGCGCCCACCGCCGCGCCGGGCTGAACGCCCCTGCGCCGGGGTGGATCGCCACCCGCGGGCGCCCGTCGGCGGGCAGCGCCGCGAGCAGGCCAGCCGCCGCCGCGGCGGCATCCGGGCCGGGGTCGAAGGCCAGCCAGAGATCCGCGGGGCGGGGCGCCGGCAGCCGGACACCGGCGGCGGCCAGGAGCGTGTCGGCGATCGCGACCTGGGCCGCGACGACGTGGGCGTGATCGTAGCCCGGATCGACGCCGGCGTGGGTCAGGAAGCGGCCGCGCCGACGACCGGGGGCGACCAGGCCGGCGCGCACCGGCGCACCGGTTGCCAGGACGAGCGCGGCATGCTTGGCCGCGCCAAAGCGCGTGACAAGCGCGTGGAACAGCGCCACGGCGTGATAGCGCCGCGCGCGGAGCATGCGCCCGAGCCGCAGCGGCGCGAGCGGCCGGCGCACGGCGTCCAGCGGCCGATCGTAGGCGGCCTTCTCGAACACCACGATGTCGTCGACGAGCCCGCAGTGCCGGAAGGCGGCCGCGCCCGCCGCCGTCGTGAGCACGTCGACCCGCGCGTCCGGCAGGCCGTGGCGCAGGCGCCGGAGGGCCGGCGTGGTCAGGAGCGCATCGCCGAAGTCCGCGAGCTTGATGGCCAGGACGCGCGCCGGGGCGGTCATCGCCGCCCGCCGGACGCCGCGGACCGCCCCGGCGCGGACCCGACCGCTTCGAGCACGGCCCGCGTGGCGGCCGCGCAGCGATCCCATGTGAACTCCGCCGCCCGCGCCGCCCCGGCGGCCGCGAGCCGGGCCCGCAGATCCGCGTCGACGGCGATCCGGCGGATGGCGGCCGCGATGGCCGCCACGTCGAGCGGGTCGAACAACAGCGCGGCGCGGCCGGCGATCTCGGGCAGGCTCGAGGTGCCGCTGCACACCACGGGCGTGCCGCACGCCATGGCTTCGACGACCGGGAGGCCGAAGCCTTCATGGAGGCTCGGCATCGCCAGCGCCAGGGCCCCGGTGTACAGTGCCGGCAAGTCGGCCTCGGGAAGGTAGCCCGCCAGGCGGACGCGGGACGCCACGCCGGCGGCCGCCGCCTGGCGGGCCGGGTCGGAGTCGCCCCAGCCCGCCATCCCCGCCAGCACGAGGTGCAGATCGGGCTGGTCAGCCGCGACGCGTGCGAACGCCTCGACCAGACGCGCCAGGTTCTTGCGCGGCTGCAGCGTCCCGACATGGGCGATGTAACGGGCGCCCGCGGGGAGGCCCAGCCGTGCCCTGAGATCGTCGACCCGGCCCGGCTCGGCCGGGGCCATGGACGGGTCCACCCCGAGATGGACGACGGTGATGCGGCCCGGATCGGCGCCGTAGTGCCGCACCAGGTCGTCGCGGGTGGCCGCGGAGTCGGCGATGATGTGATCGGCGCGTCGGGCGTGCCGCCGGGTCGTCCAGGCGAGGTACCAGCGATCGAGCGCGGGATGGGCATCCGGAAACGCGACGAAGCCAAGGTCGTGGATCGTGACGACGGCGCGCGGCCGTGTCACCACGGGCAGCACATGCGCCGGCACGAACAGCACGTCCGGGGGGTGGAGCGCCACCTCCGCGGCCAGCCGGGTGTGCGTCCACAATCGGGCGGCCGGCAGGATGCGCACGTCGGCGCCGGCCGGCGGTGCCTCCACCGGCGGCGTGCGGAAGTACAGGCGATAGGCGTGCCCGCCGCCCGCCACGAGCCGCTTGATCACCGCCGTGCCGTAGCGCTCGGTCCCGGTGCGGCGGGCGCCGAACGCCCGGCTGGCGTCGATGCCGATCGTCAGGGCCGTCATCGCTGGACGACGATCATCCGATCGAGCCCCGCGAAGTCGGGATGGACGGCGACCGCGGCGCCGGGCACCGCCGCCGCGGCGAGGTCGCGTGCGGCGGCGCCCTGCCGCCAGCCGATCTCGAGGGCGGCCGCGCCGCCCGGAGCGAGGCGCGCGGGCAACAGGGCCAGCAGGCGGCGGATGATGTCGAGCCCATCCGGGCCGGCAAAGAGCGCGCCATGGGGTTCCCAGCGCACGACGTCGCGCTCGACGTCGCCCAGCTCGCGCAGGCCGACGTACGGCAGGTTGGCCACCACGAGGTCGAAGGCCGCGGGGGCGTCCGGGCCGTCGGGCAGGAGGTCGGCCGTCGCCAGGTGGACCCGATCGGCCACCCTCAGCCGGGCCGCGTTGCGGGCCGCGACGGCCAGCGCCGCCGCCGACACGTCGGTCGCCCAGACGTCGGCCGACGCCGGGCCGTGGCCCGTGGCCAGCGCCAGCGCGATCGCGCCCGAGCCCGTACCGACGTCGACCACGCGGACCGGACGCCCGAGGTCCGGCGCGCGCGACCGAATCCAGTCGCCCGCCCAGGCCACCAGCCCTTCGGTTTCGGGGCGCGGGATGAGCACGTCGGGCGTGACCTCGAACGCCAGCCCGAAGAACCAGGCCCGGCCGATGAGGTAGGCCAGCGGCTCGCCGCTGGCGCGGCGGGCGACCAGGCCGGCGAGGTGCGCGGCGCCGTCGACCGGCCAGGGATCCGTGGCGCGCGCGAGCACCTGGGTGCGGGAAAGGCCCATGACGTGGGCGACGAGCAGCTCGGCGTCCAGGCGCGGCGTGGACGAGCGCACGAGCGCCGCTTCCGCGCCGCGAACGGCGTCGCGCACGCGTGGGATCGGCGCGTCATGCGAATCCCGGCCGTTCACGGGCGGCCCCTCGCCGCGGCGATCAGGCGTGGCCGTCGCGCGCCGCCGCGAGGCGCGCGGCGCGGTCGGCAGCCGCGAGCGCGTCGATGAACTCGTCGAGGTCGCCGCCGAGCACGTCGTCCAGGCGGTACGACGTCAGGCCGATCCGATGGTCGGTGACGCGGCTCTGCGGGAAGTTGTAGGTGCGGATCTTCTCGGAGCGCTCGCCCGTGCCGACCTGGCTGCGGCGTTCGGCCCCGAGCTCGGCCTGGCGCCGATCCTCCTCGATCTGGTGGAGCCGGGCGCGCAGGACCTGAAACGCCTTGCGCCGGTTCTGCAGCTGGCTCTTCTCGTCCTGGCAGTTGATCACGATGCCGGTGGGGAGGTGCGTCAGGCGCACCGCGGAATCCGTGGTGTTGACCGATTGCCCGCCGGGGCCGGACGAGCGGAACACGTCGACCCGGACGTCGGCGTCGGGAATGGCGATCTCGATCTCGTCCATCTCGGGCAGCACGGCGACGGTCGCGGTCGAGGTGTGGATCCGCCCCTGGCTCTCGGTTTCGGGGACGCGCTGCACGCGGTGCACGCCGCTCTCCCACTTGAGCCTGGAGTAGGCGGCGCGGCCGCGCACCTCGAAGATGACCTCCTTGTAGCCTCCGATGCCGGTCTGGTTCTGGCTCAAGAGATCGACCTTGAACGCGTGCGCCTCGGCATAACGGGCGTACATCCGGAACAGGTCAGCCGCGAACAGCCCGGCCTCGTCACCGCCGGTGCCGGCGCGGATCTCGACGATGACGTTGCGGGCGTCGCGCGGGTCGGCCGGCACGAGCAGCTCCTCGATCCGGCGCTCGAGCGTCTCGCGCCGGGCCGACAGGCTCTCGATCTCGGCTTCGGCCAGGGCGATCAGATCGGCGTCGGCCGACCCGTCGCGCAGCGCCGCCGCGTCGTCGATCTCGGCGGCCACGGCGCGGTAGGCGCGCCACGCGGTGACGAGCGGCTCGAGCTCGACCTGCTCCTGGCTGACCTGGCGCAAGCGGTCGGGCTGCGTGACGACGTCCGGGTCGCCGAGCAGCCGCGTCAAGGCCTCGTAACGCTCCTCGATGTTCCGGAGCTGGTCGAAGGGCAGCATGAAAACCACTATAGCACAGGTGTCCAGTGCTTCCGGCGGTCCGCGCGGCCTGCTATCATTGCGCCACCGTGGCGGGCTCGACCACGGCATGGAAAGGAATCGCCGACATGCTCGATCTCTTGAGCGGCTTCCCGGGAATGGCGCAGACGGCCGCGTACTTCTTCCTCGCGCTGTTCCCCCTGGTCTTGATCCACGAGCTCGGCCACTTTGCCGTGGCCAAGCTGAACGGTGTGCGCGTCGACGAGTTTGGGATCGGCTTCCCGCCACGGCTGGTGCGGCTGTTCACGCACGGCGGCACGGCCTACACCCTCAACTGGCTCCCGCTCGGCGGGTTCGTGCGGCTGGCGGGGGAGGACGATCCGACCCTCGAGGGCGCCTTCGCGGCGGCGGCCAAGCGGGTGCGCGCCGCCGTCCTGTTCGCCGGGCCGCTGGCGAACTTCGTGCTGGCCGCGGCGATCCTGTCGGCGGCGGCCATGGTCTACGGCGTGCCGAAGGCGCTGCCGTTCGGCGGCGCGCTCGTGCAGGTGACCCAGGTGCTGCCCGACCGGCCGGCCGCCGCGGCCGGGATCCTGGCCGGCGACATCATCTACGCGGTCGACGACACGCTGCTCAAGGCCCACGCCGATGCCGCCGACATCGAGGATTCCCTCGCGGGCACCGAGGCCATCGGCGCGTTGCAGCGGCTCACCGACGCGGCCGCCGACCAGACGATGCGGGTGCACGTGCTGCGCGGGCTCGAGCCGATCGGCGCGGTGCCGCCGGCGGGACTGCGGACCGAGCCGATCGCCGTGCCGCTCCTCGCGGCACGGCGCGTGGTGGCGGTGCCAGACGGCGAGGCCGTTCGCGTGGGCGACGTGATCGTCGACGATCTGGCCGACGCCGGCGACCGGCCCCTGGTCCTGCGCCCGGCAGGGGCGACGCCGGACGGTGGCTTCGGCCTGGTCCTCGCCGTGGTTCCCGAGCGGCCCGCCCCGGATCGCCCCGCCCAGGTCGGCATCGGGATCGGTGTGCCCTACGCCGTCGATCGACTGGGGTTGGCCGAGGCCGTGACCTTCGGCCCCCGCGAGACCGTGTCGATCGCCGGCGCCATGGTCAAGGGACTGATCGACATGATCACGCGCACCATCGAGCCGGCCCTGGCCGGCCCGGTCGGCATCGCGCGGATGGGCCGCCAGGCGGGCGAGCAGGGCGCCGACACGTTCCTGATCTTCATGGCGTTCCTGTCCATCAACCTCGGCATCGTCAACCTTCTGCCGATCCCGGCCCTCGACGGCGGGCGACTGCTCTTCATCGCGGTGGAGGCGCTGCGCGGGCGGCGCATCGAGCCCAACCGCGAGGCCGTGGTGCACTTGATCGGCTTCATGCTCGTCATCGGGCTGATGGTCGTCATCACGGTGTGGGAGGTTGGGGGCGCCGGCGGCGGGGGGCTGCCATGACCGGCGACTGGGCGAGCACGCCGCGGGACTTCGCGACCGCTCTGACCGTGCTCTCCGATCCCGCGTCAAAGGGCGAGCCCGGGCTCCTGCACTCGCTGTCCGGCCCGTCGGTGAGTGAGGTCGCGATCTGGACCGAGCGGTGGCCCGCCATCGCGACGGACCACCGCCGGCGCCTGGCGCGGCAGATGCTGGAGTCGGCAGAGGCGGACTTCCAGCTCGACTTCCGACGGCTGTTCGAGGCCGTCCTCGACGACCCCGATGCCGAGGTGCGCGCGACGGCGGTGGACGGGCTGTGGGAGGCCACCGACCTGGGGCTCATCGATCGCCTCGACGGCATGCTGGCCCACGACGGCGATCAAGAGGTCCGGGCGCGCGTCGCCACGGCGCTCGGCCCGTTCGTCGAACGCGGCGAGTTCGAGGATCGCGCCGCCGCGCGTGTGGCGCGGGCGCTCGAGCACCTGGTCGCGGTGGCGGAGGACGAGGCCGAGCCCGTCGAGGTCCGGCGGCGTGCGATCGAGTCGGCCGGGTACGCGGACCGCGACGACGTTCGCGCCCTCATCGGGCGCATGCTGGCGTCGCCGACCGCCGCCCTGCGCGCGGGCGCGCTCCGCGCCATGGGGCACTCGGCCGACGAGACGTGGGCCGACGCGGTCCTGGGCTGCCTCGAGCACACCGAGCCCGAGATTCGATTCGAGGCGTCGCGCGCCGCCGGCGAGCTCCAGATCGACGACGCCGTGCCGCAGCTCTCGGTGCTGGCCGTCGAGGATGCCGACCGCCAGATCCGCGTCGAGGCGATCTGGGCGCTCGGGGAGATCGGAGGCCCGCGGGCGCGCCGTGTCCTCGAGCGCCTGGCCGAACGGATCGGCGACGAGGACGACGAGCTGGCCAATGCCGTGGACGACGCCATGGCCACCGCCGCCCTCACCGACGGCGACGTCGGCTGGGACGCGTTCGTCTCCGGCGCGGAGCCGGCCAACGGGGCCGACGGCGCCCGCCGAGCCACCGGGCGCGGCGCGCCTCTGTTGGATGACGACCTGATCGACGACGATGACGACGACGCGCTGGAGGGCGACGACGACCTCGGCGACTGGGACGACGTCGACGACGAAGACGGCGACGATGACGAAGACATCGATGCCGACGACTACGACGACGACTACGAGGGCGACGAAGACGTCGATGACGGCGAAGCAGGGGCTATCGACCCGCAGCGCGGCGCGGGCTGGGATCCACGCCGTCCATGACGACGGCGACGCCGGTGCCGCCGATGGCCGAAGCCGCGTCCGCGGATGACGTGGCCGCCATCCTCAACGCCGTGTGCGGCACGGCCGTCGAGGTGGCGCGGGCGCGCGACGCGGCCGTGCTGGCGGCCTTCGGCCACGATCTCGAGGCGCGGGCCGAAGCCTTTCGGGGGCGCGGCCATGCGTCCGTGGCCGCCTTTCTCGTCGGGCTCCGGCGCCTCCTGGAGGGCGCCCCGCTCGAAGTCGTGCAGGCCGACCTCGTCGAGCCGTTCCGGGAGGGGATCGAGCTCGTCGCGGAGGACATCGCCGCCGCGGCCAACGATGCCGACGACTGGGTCGCCGCCCTGGCGGCGCGGGTGTCCACCATCCTGCGCGAGCGCGACCGGGACGCCGCGCGCCAGCTGGCCGATCAGCTTCGCGCGGCGCTCGTCGCGCCGGGGGTGGATCCGGACGCGGCCGCCTACTTCGACGTCCTGCTCGGGGTGCTGGCCGGCACCAACGTCCGCCTCAAGAGCATCCGCCTGGCGGAGCCGTACCGGACGGCTTACTTCAGCCTCGAGGCCGTGCTGAAGGGCGCCGATCCGCGCGCGGGCGTCGTGGAACGCGTGCGCGACAACGCGCTCGCGGTCATCCAGACGGACGGCGCGCCCGCGCGTGAAGGGCTTGCGGCCGTGCTCGCGCGAAGCCGCGACGACGCCGTGCGCGCGGGCGAGGACGAGCTCGCCCGGTTCATCGGGGCGGTGGCGGCCTTGATCGATGGTGATGCCGGCGACCCGGTCGCCCCGTTCACCGAGCCGGGCCTGCGCCAGGCGTGGGCCCAGGTGCTGGCCGCCTGGAAGCTGCGCGGCGCGCGGCCCCACGCCGCGCGCCCGTCGACCCGACCCTGACGCGCTATCATTGATCATGGCGGCGCATGCCCGCGGGCGCGCGCCGCCGAAATGCACCCACACCCCCTCGTGCCGATCCCAATCAAGGAGCCAGACCCCATGCCGTCGACGACGACCGCATCCAGCCGCTGCGACGCCGCCGTGGCCGCGCGCAGCCTCCTCGCCCATCCCTTCTACGTGGCCTGGAGCGACGGGACCCTCCCCGTGGCCGCCCTCGCCGACTACGCCCGCGACTACGGCGCGTTCATCCGGCGGGTCGGGGCCGGGTGGTCGGCGGCGGGCGAGCCGGGGATCGCGCGCGTCGAGGAGGCGCACGCCCGGATCTGGGAAGGCACGTTCGCCGCCGGACTGTTGACCGCGGTGGCCGAGCCCCGCGACGGCGCCGTGGCGGCCCTCGTCGCCCTGGCCGACGACTGCTTCGCCGATCCCGTGACCGCGCTGGGCGCCCTCTACGCGTTCGAGGCCCAGCAGCCGCTCACGGCGCGCAGCAAGCTCGACGGCCTGCGCGCGCACTACCCGGAGCTCCCGGCTGCGTGCGCCGAGTACTTCCGGATCCACTGCGACGACTTCGACGAGCCGGCCCAGCTCGCGGCGGCGATGGACCGCCTCGCCCCGGCCGATCAGGCGCGGGCCGTGGACGCGTGCGACCGGATGAGCCGCGCCCTCTACGACGCGTTGACCGGCATCTACGCGCCGTTCGCGCCGGTCGGGTGCGATTGAGCGGATGGGCAAGGGGCGGCTCTCGCTCGCGCTCCATGCCGCGGCCATCCCGCCGGCGTTCCTGGCCGCGTGGTGGTCGCTGGCGATCTACGTGCTGGTGGCGGTGATCTGGTTCATCCCGGACCGGCGGATCGAGCGCGTGCTGGCGGCGTGACGGATGCTGGTCCGAGCCGCGCGCCGATCAACATGAGGTGATCGGCGCCCCGGCGGGTGAGGATCACCACCCCGTCGCGCCCGCGCGGGGCGGGTCGGATGCGGGCGCGCAGGCTCTCGGGCTCGGTCGGGAAGCCGCGCCGTTTGATCTCGACCCGGCCGATCCCGAGATCCCTCAGCCGTTGGTTGAGTCGCTTGAGGCTGAACGGGTGCACCTCGAACACCTCGAACGCCGCGGCGAACGGGGTCGGCTGCGCGCTGGCCGCCACGATGTAGGCGATCTGGGGGTCGAAGAGATGACCGCCGAGCAGCCTGCACAGCTCGGCGACGGCACCGGCGCGGATGACGGCCGGGTCCGGCTCGTACAACACGCAGGGCGGATCGAGGCCGCCCACGGGCGCCGGCGTCCCGGTGGCGGCGAGCGCGTGCCGGGCCTCGGAGGCGTGAATCGTGGCCCAGCGGTCCAACCCCGGGGGCGCCGGCAGCCAGAGCACCGCCTCCTTGCAGGTCCCATCGTGGCTGACGAGCTCCACGCCGGCCGCGGCGGGGAGCTCGGCGGGGTCGACGCCCGGCATCAGCTTGACCACCAGCGTCGGAACATGGTCTCGCAAGCGCAGGACGGCTGCGAGTGGCGGCACGAGGTCGGCGGGCCGGAACACGCGGCGCCCGCCGACTCGCCGAGACGGGTCGACGAACGCGGCCGCGGCGGCGGGCAGGCGGCCGGCGGCCAGGTCGACGGTCCAATCCGCGTGGCGGAACGCCACGCGGCCGGCCACGCCGAGCGCTTCGGCGTTCGCCCGCGCCAGCGCCAGCCGCTCCGCGTCGATCTCGTAAGCGATCACCTCGCGCCGTCGCGCCAGCGCCAGCGTGTCGCCCCCGATCCCGCAGCCGAGGTCCAGGACCGGCCCGTCCGGCGCCAGCGCCGCCAGGCGTTCGGCGCGGGCGTCGGCGACCGCCCAGGCCGTGGCCTGCTCCAGCGACTCGGACGTGAAGAACATGTCGTCGGCGCGTGGGAACTTGGCACGCGCCCGGCGCCGGAGCCGCGCGAGCGTCAGGATCGCCGCGGCCGCTTCGGACGGGAACGTGCGGCGGAGATCGGCCAGGATGGGCAGCAGGCGCTGCTCCGACAGGTCGACCGTGGCCAGGCGGGCCAGCGCCGATCGGGCAGCGGCGGTGGTGACGCGCGCGACCGACGCGTCGAGATCGCGCGCACCGGGCGCGGCCGAGTCGCCCGGGACCGAATCGCCCGGGGCCTGGCTCAAGCCCCGATGACTCCGAGCTCGCGCCCGACGGCGGCGAACGCCTCGAGGCCGAAATCGAGGTCGGCCCGATCGTGGGCGGCCGAGATCATGACGCGGATGCGCGCCTTCCCGAGCGGCACGGTCGGGAACGCGATGGCGGTGCCGAAGATGCCGCGCTCGAAGAGCCGCTGGCTCGTGGCTTGCGCCAGCTTCTCATCGCCCAGGATGACCGGGGTGATCGGTGTCTGCGTCTGACCGAGGTCGAAGCCCAGACGGCGCATCTCGCCCTGGAAGTAGCGCGCGTTGTCCCACAGCCGATCGACGCGGTCCGTGGAGCGCTCGAGGATGTCGACGGCCGCCAGGCAAGCCGCGGTGTCCGGGACGCTCAGGGCGCTGCTGAACAAGAACGGCCGCGCGCGCTGGCGGAGCCAGTCGACGATGGGGCGCTTGGCCGCCGTGTACCCGCCCATCACGCCGAACGCCTTGCTCAGCGTGCCGACCTCGATGTCGAACACGCCGGAGAGCCCGAAGTGGTCGACGGCCCCCCGCCCCCCGTGGCCGAGCACGCCCTCGCCGTGGGCGTCGTCGACCATCGTGATCGCGCCGAAGCGCCCGGCCACGGCCGCGATCCGATCCAGCGGGGCGATGTCGCCATCCATGCTGAACACGCCGTCCGTGATGACCAGGATCGCGCGCGGGCCGTGCCGGGCGGCCTCGGCGAGCTTCTCCTCGAGCGAGGCCATGTCGCAGTGCTTGTAGATGTAGCGGGTGGCCTTGGTCAGGCGGCAGCCGTCGATGATCGACGCATGGTTGAGCTCGTCGGTGACGACCGCGTCGCCTTCGCCGACGAGCGTCGGGATCGTCGCCAGGTTCGCGTTGAACCCGCTCTGGAACGAGATGGTCGCCTCGACGCCCTTGAAGGCCGCCAGCCGTTCCTCGAGCGCGATGTGCGGCGCCATGGTCCCGGCGATGGTCCGGACGGCGCCCGGCCCGATCCCGTAGGCGTCCATCGCCGCCTTGGCGGCGGCGATCAGCGCCGGGTCGTTGGCGAAGCCGAGATAGTTGTTGGAGCAGAAGTTCAGGACCTTCCGGCCCTCGATCTGGAGCCATGCTCCCTGCGGGCTCTCGAGCGTGCGGATGGTGGTGACGAGCCCCTTCCGCCGGATCTCGTCGAGCTGATCGACGAGGTAGCGGAGCTTGTCCGGGGTGCGCGTGGTGCTGTCCGCCATGCTGGCCTCTCTCGCGTTCTGGAGTCGGTGATCCCGCGGGTCGGCGGGGCGCTGGTCTTGCCGCGGGTGAATGAGATGGCCGATCGGGACCGGAGGCCGCCCTCCGCGCTCCGATCAGGGCCGCAAGATGACCTTGCCGCTTTCGCCCGAGCGCATCACGTCGAACGCCGCCTGGAAGTCGTCGAGGGCGAAGCGATGGGTGATCAGGGGGCGAAGGTCCACCGCGCCGGTGCCGAGGAGCGCCCGCATCTGGTGCCACGTCTCCCACATCCGGCGGCCGTAGATCCCGCGCACGGTCGCGCCCTTGGTGACCAGGAGATCGGACCAGTTGACCTCGATGGCCTTGCCGGGCAGCCCCAGGAGTGCCGCGTCGCCGCCCGGCCGCAGGAGCGTGAAGCCCTGGTCGATGGCGGCGGCGTTGCCGCTCATCTCGAGCAGCACGTCGACCCCCGCGCCGCCCGTCGCGGCCATCACGGCGTCGGCCGGTGCCGCGCGGGCGTCGAGCGCCAGGTCGGCGCCGAGCGACTCGGCCATCGCCAGCCGCTTCGGGTTGACGTCGGTGACGAACACCGCCGCCGCGCCGGCGGCCCGGGCCACCGGGATCGCCATCAGCCCGATCAGGCCCGCGCCGGTGATCAACACGGTCCGCCCGGCCACCGCCTGGGCATGGACGGTGTGGACGGCGTTGCCGAACGGGTCCTGCAGGCTGGCGACCTCGGGGTCGAGATCCGGCGGGTTGACCCACACGTTGCGCCGCGGCACCGCAACGTAGTCCGCGAACGCACCGGGGCGGTCGATCCCGACCACCACCATGTCCTTGGCGAGATGCTCCTGGCCGGCGACGACGTGCCGCGCGCCGGGGTTGACGATGTGCCCCTCGGCGGACACCGGGGTGCCCAGCGGCAGGTCGACCACGCCCGCGCCCACCGCCGCGACCGTGCCGGCGAACTCGTGCCCGAGCGTCACGGGCGGCTTGATGCGTGCCGCGCTCCAGGCGTCCCAGTTGTAGATGTGGACGTCGGTGCCGCAGATCGACGCCGCGGCGACGCGGATCAGCACGTCGTCCGGCGCGATGGCGGGCACGGGGACCTCGACGAGCGCGAGGCCCTCGCCGGGCGCCGGCTTGACGACGGCGCGCATGGTGCTGGGGATGGTCACGGCGGCTGGCATCCTTTGGATTCTTGCGGTGGGGCATGCCGACGTCCGCCGAACACACGGCCTCTCGGCGGCGACCAAGCGGCGCGAGTATATCACGATTGCGGGGCGATGTCGCATTGACAGGCCTGTCGGCCGATGGTAGCATGGGCGCTCGATGGCCGCCCTCGGAAGCTGCCTCGGCGGCCATCGACCCCACGCACCACGCCGCAGCACGAGGCCCGTGTTGTTCAATCGCGTCGCGGACTGGCTGGAAGGGCAACCGCCCGGCCGGCGTCGCCTCTACACCACCTTCATCGCCATCACGCTTCTGACGGTCCCGTGCTACGGGCTCGGCATGTTGATGTTGTTCCTCAACTCACCGCCGCCGGACGCGCCGCCGGCGACGCCGGGTGTCGCGAGCGTGACGCCGCCCGTCACCCACACCAGCCCGCCGTCGGCGCCGAGCCCGGCGCGCCCGACCGCCGCGCCCCAGCGCGTGCCCTCGACGCCCGCGCCAGGGGCGACGGCGACGCCGCTGCCTTCGGCAGCCGTGACTCCCACCCTGCCCGCGACCGGCACG
>CAYQBA010000011.1:0-45754 GCA_964415605.1 uncultured Anaerolineales bacterium
GCCGCGACGGGCTGCGCCCGCTCCGCCCGCCGGCCGGCATCGCCGCGGCGGCGGCGCGCCTCGTGCCCGGCGGCTGGCTGGTGATCGAGGTCGCGGGCACGTGGCGCCACCCGCTGGCGCCCTCCGCCTGGGCCGAGGTGCTGCGCGGCCACGGCCTGGTCGAAACGGCGGCGTTCCTGCATTGGCCGGGCTTCGCGGCGTGCAGCCAGATCGTGCCCGCCGCCGATGCGGGCCCGCTGCGCTGGGCGCTCGAGCGCGGGATCGCCTCGGACTGGCCGCGAAGCGTGGCCCGGCTGCTGGCCCGGCCTGGCGTGGCGGGCCGGCTGACCCCGTGCTTCACGGCCATCGGGCGCAAGCCGGGATGGGGGCCTCCATGAGCCTGGTGCTGGACTACCTGGCGGAGCACGGTGACCGGCTCGATCTCGCGCACCACGGCGCCGGCGGGTGCCTGAGCGGGGTCTGGCTGACGCCGCGCTTCCGGGCGTCGAGTCACACCGTGGCGCTCGTGTTCCCCGTAGGCGCCGACGTGCCGGTGCTGGTCGCCAAGGTCCCGCGCCTGCCCGACGCGAGCGGGGCGCTGGCGCGCGAGGCGGCCAGCCTGGCCCGGCTCGCCGATGCCCGCCGGGCGGGCGTGGCGGGCATCCCGGAGATCGTCGCCTTCGACACCTTCCGCGGCTGGCCGATCCTTGTCCAGACGGCCTTGGACGGCCGGGCCTGGGACCGGGGGCAGGTGCGGCGGGACCCGGCGGGCGCGGCAGCGGCCGGCCTGGCGTGGCTGGCGGGGCTGCACCGCGCGACGCGGCGCGGCTACCTGGCCGAGCCGGCGGACTTCGACCGGCTGGTCGAGCGTCCGTTGGCGAACCTGCGGTCCGCAGTGGGCGGCGACCGCGAGATCGTGGATCTCGTCGAGCGCACGCGCGACCTCGCGGCCCCGCTGCGGACGGCGCCGATGCCGCTCGGGATGGAGCACGGTGATTTCAGCGCACCGAACGTCATGCGGCTGCGGGCCGGCGGCGTCGGCGTGGTCGACTGGGAGCTGGCCGACCCGCACGGGCTGCCGGCGTGCGATGCGTTCTTCTGGCTGACCTACGTGGCCTTCGCGCGCGCGGGCCGCCGCGCGGACCGCGACCCGGTGGCGGCCTGGGCGCCGGCGTTCTGGGGCCCGGCGCCGTGGGGCCGATCATCCGTGCGCGCGCATGCTGCGGCGGTGGGGGTCGAGCCGGCGTGGCTCGCCCCGCTCCTGGCGATGACGTGGGCGCGGTACCTGGCGGGGATCGTCGTGCGCCTGACCGACGCGGCCCCCGGCCGCGGCGCGGCGGTCGACGCCGGCACGGTGGCATGGCTGCGCGCCCACCGTTACTGCCGGCTCTGGCGGGCGTCGGTCGACGGTGCGGCGGCGCTGGATTGGGCGGCGGACGACGGGGCGACCGCCCCGGCCGACGGGCCGCTCGACCGGGCACCGGGCGACCCGAGCACGACAAGGGGGAGGACACGATGGCTTGCGTGGCGTTGATCGGCCCCGACGGGGCCGGCAAGACGACCATCGGCCGGCAGCTCGAGCACGCGCTGCCGATGCCGGCGCGCTACCTCTACATGGGGGTCAACCTCGAGGCCAGCGGCCTGATGCTGCCGACGACGCGCCTGATGCTGATGCTCAAGCGCGCCCGCGGCGGCCGGCCGGACATGGTGCTCTCCACGGCGCACGGCGAACGGCGGCCGCAGCCGCGCCACCCCGTCAAGCGCCTGGCCGGACGCGTCAAGTCGGCGGTGCGGGTGACCAACTGGCTGGCCGAGGAGTGGTTCCGACAGATCGTCGCGTGGGCGTGGCAGCGGCGCGGCTACCTCGTGGTGTTCGACCGGCACTTCTTCGCCGACTACCACGCCCATGACGTGGCGGGCAACCACCCGCCGTCGCTGGCCCGCCGGCTGCACGGCGCGGTGCTCCGGCGCTACTACCCCCGGCCGTCGCTGGTGGTGTGCCTCGACGCGCCGGCCGAGGTGCTGTTCGCACGCAAGGGCGAGGGCACGCTGGCCTGGCTCGAGGCCCGGCGCGCCGAATACCTGGCCCTGCACTCGGCCGTCGACGCGTTCGTGGTGGTGGACGCCAGCCAGCCGCCCGACGCGGTGCTGCGCGACGTGGTCGCCGCCATCACGGCCCACGTGGGTGACCCCATCGCCGCGGCGTCCACGGCGGGAGGCGGCGCGGGCGAGCCCGCGCCGGCGAGCCGGAGCGAGGCATGCGCCGGCTGATCAAGGACGCGCTGGCGTCGGTGGCCGGCGGCGAGGCGGCGCGCGCGCTGGCCGGGTGCCTCGCGCGCTTCGACGACGCCCGGCCGAACGTCGTCCGGGTGCTGACGTACCACCGCGTCGACTGGCCGGGCGCGCGCCTGACCCTCAACCCCCGCCTGATCAGCGCCACGCCCGACGGGTTCGCGGCGCAGATGGCGACGCTGGCCGCGGGCCACCCGGTGGTGGGGTTGTCCGACCTGCTGGCGGCGGCCCGGGGCGAGGCGCCGCTGCCCCCGGGCGCGGTGCTGGTGACGTTCGACGATGCGTGCCTGGATTTCGCCGAGCACGCCTGGCCGGTCATGCGGCGCCTCGGGTTGCCGGCGACGCTGTTCGTGCCGACGGCCTACCCGGACGCGCCGCAGCGTGCGTTTTGGTGGGACCGGCTGTATCATGGGCTGTGGTTTGGGCGGTTTCCAACCGGCCTCGACATCGATGGCCAGCGG
This sequence comes from uncultured Anaerolineales bacterium, assembly GCA_964415605.1. GTDB lineage: Bacteria > Chloroflexota > Anaerolineae > Epilineales > Epilineaceae > UCB3. The sequence continues at coordinate 2,733 of CAYQBA010000011.1, forward strand.
CTGCCGTTGGCGACGGACGACGATCGCGCCAGCGCCTACGATCGCCTCGCCCGCCGTGTCAAGGCGCTGCCGCATGCGACGGCCATGGAGCTCGTCGACGCGGTGTGCGCGGCGGCGGACCTGGACGGCGGTGGCCCCGAGCCGGCCGTGCTGGGCTGGGCGGCGCTGCGCGCGCTGGCGGCCGAGGGCGTGGCGCTGGCCCCGCATACCCGCACCCACCCCCTGCTCCAGCGGCTGCCGCCGGCGGGGGCCGAAGCCGAGATTGCCGGATCGATGGCCGACCTCGCACGCGAGATCGGCGCGTCGCCGCCGGCGCTGGCGTATCCGGACGGTGGGTACGATGCCGGCACCCTGGCGGCGGCGCGGTCGGCCGGCATCGAGGTCGCGTTCACCACGCGGTCGGGCGTGAACCGGGTGGACCGCCTCGACGCGCCAGGCCGATTGCGGCTGCGGCGGATCAACGTGGGCCGGCGGGTCACGCCGGCCGTCCTGAAGGCGCGGCTGGTGGCGTGGCCGCTGCGAAGCGCCGGCTAAAGAGGAGCCTCTCCATCGTGCGAATCCTGATCATCAGCCCCGTCGACCCGGACGCCATCGCGCGGCTGCGCGAGCGGCACGACGTGGTATGTGCCTTCAATGCCGACGCCGCGACGCTGCGCGAGCGGATCGTCGACCGCGAAGCCGTGATCCTGCGCAGCGGCGTCAAGCTGGACGCGGCGGCGATGGGGAGCGCGCCGGACCTTCGGCTGGTCGTCCGCGCCGGGTCCGGCACCGACAACATCGACCTCGACCACCTCGCGGCGCGCGGCATCACGCTCGTGCGGGTGCCCGAGCCCGGCGCCCAGGCGGTCGCCGAGCTGACGTTCGCCTTGATGCTCGCGCTGGCGCGCGGGGTGCGCGTGGCCGACGCCCAGCTCCGGCAGGGCCACTGGGCGAAGTACGAGATCGAGGGCCGGTTGATCAGCGGCAAGGTTCTTGGCGTCGTCGGGGCCGGCAACATCGGCCGGCGGGTGGGACAGATTGGGGCGGCGCTCGGCATGCAGCCCCTGGGGTGCGTCGAACACCCGACGCCCGAGGCCGTGGCGGCGCTCGAACGGGCGGGGATGACGCTGGCGCCCTTCGACCGGGTGGTGGCCGAGGCCGATTTCTTGACGCTTCACGTACCTTTAACGCCGTCTACGCGTTATATAGTCGGTTCAGACGTGCTGGCCCGGGTGAAGCCGGGCGCGTTCCTTGTCAACATGGCCCGGGGGGGCGTGGTCGACGAAGCCGCGCTGCACGCCGCGCTCGTGCGCGGCGATCGGCTGCGCGGCGCGGCGCTCGACGTGCACGAGCAGGAGGGCGAGGGCAAGCGGTCGCCGTTGGCGGACCTGCCCAACGTGATCCTGACGCCGCACATCGGCGCCAGCACTGTCGACACCCAGCGCCAGATCGGCGAGCGGGTCGTGGCAATCGTCGAGCAGCACGCCGGGGCGATGTCGGTGGCCGTGCCGGCATGAGGGCGTTGCGGTGCGCAACGCCGTCCCGCGGGTGGGTTCCGCAGCAGACGCGGATGGAGAGAGAACATGATGCGATCGCTTGATGCCCGGCGCCACCGGCGCGGGGGCCTGTCGTTCTTGGGTGCGGTGCTCGGCTTGGGGCTGGTGCTCGCGGCGCAGCTCTATTGGATTTCCCCGACCCGGGCGTCGACGCCGATCTCGGCGGGCTACCTCGGCGCCAACTTCCCGGCGGCCACGGCGGGCAACGGCGACGCCACCGCCGAGAAGCCCGAAAGCAAGCTGTGGTACAACGACGGCCTCTGGTGGGCGGTGATGTACCACCAGCCGGCGAGCGAGTTCCGGATCTTCAAGCTGGATTGGGCCACGCAGGACTGGGTGGCGACGGCCACCGCCGTCGACACGCGCATCAACACCCGGGCGGACGCCCTGTGGGACGGCACGAAGCTCTACATCGTCTCGCACGTCTTTCAGCAAAACGGTGGTCTGACGGCACCCGCCGGCGAGCGCGGCCAGCTCTACCGCTACAGCTACGACTCGGGCGCCAAGACCTACGCGCTGGACAGCGGCTTCCCGGTCGAGGTCAACGACGCCAAGTCCGAGACGCTGGTGCTGGCCAAGGACTCGACGGGCAAGCTGTGGGTGACGTACACGATGAGCGACACGCTCGGTATCCGAGTGGTCGTCAACCGGTCGGTCGGCGGCGACGATGCCACGTGGGGCACGCCCTATGACATCGGCACGACCAAGTCCAGCGGCTTGATCGACGACGACATCTCGTCGATCGTCGCGTTCGGCGGCGACAAGGTCGGCGTCGTGTGGAGCCGGCAGGCACCGGGCGAACGCCGGTTCTACATTGCCGTTCACAACGACTCGGACCCCGAGACGACGTGGACCGAGGCGCTGATCTACAGCGTCTCGTCCGACGACCACCTCCAGCTTCACAACCTGGTTTCCGACAGCGCCGGGAGCATCTTCGCGGTCGTCAAGACGTCGTCGTCGGCCAACCTGATCAAGCTGCTGAAGTGCAACGCCGGGACGAGCTGCGCCAACGCCACGGACTGGACCAACGCCACGATATGGACCAACGCCGAGGGGAGCCCGACGCGCCCGAACATGCTCATCGACACCGAGAACCGTACGATCTACGTGTTCGCGTGCGTGCTCGACGGCACCAACCGCGGCGTCTACTACAAGACATCGAGCCTGGACACGATCGCGTTCCCGTCGGGGCTCGGCACACCGTTCATCGCCGACGCCGCCTATTCCCAGATCAACGACCCGACGACGACCAAGCAAAACGTCAACGGCACCACCAACCTCGTGGTGCTGGCCAGCGATACGTCGGCGCACAAGTACTTCCACAATGTGATCGACCTGACCGGCGGGGGGCCGACGGCGGCACCGACGGCGACCACCGCGCCGACCAGCACGCCGACGGCGACCGACACCCCGACCACCCCCGCGACCGCCGTTCCGACGGCGACCGCGACCCATACGGCGACCGCGACGAACGGCCCGACCGCGACGCGGACCAGCACCGCGACGACCGGCCCGACCGCGCCGGCGACGACCACGCCGACGCCCGCATCGGTCATCACGTTGCACCCCATCCACGACGCCCAGGTCAAGAGCACGTCGCCGACGAGCAACTACGGCAGCCTGAACACGCTCCGCATGCGCTCGACCGACCCGGCGTACAACAGCTTCCTGAAGTTCAACGTGACGGGCATCGGCTCCACCGTCCAATCCGCCGTCCTGCGCCTGTACGTCACGGATGCCAGCAACTCCGGCGGGTCGATCTACGTCGTCTCCAACGACTACCTCAACACCACCACGCCGTGGGTGGAGAGCGGCATCAAGTACAACAACGCTCCGGCGATCGGCGGCACGGTGCTTGATACCAAGGGTACGGTCGGCACCAACACTTGGGTGGAGTTCAACGTGACGGCCGCGGTCACCGGCAACGGCATCATCAGCTTCGGGCTGGTCAACGGGACCACCGACAGCGTGCTGTTCAACTCCAAGGAGGCGACGACGAACAAGCCCGAGCTGGTGATCGCCATCGGCTCCGGCACGCTGGTCCCCACGGCCACGGCGACGCACACGGCCACGGCGTTGCCGACCAGCACGCCCACCGCGACGGCCGTCCCCACGAACACCCCCGTGCCGACCAGCACGTCGACGCACACGGCCACGGCGACACCGGCCAACACCTCCACGCCCACCGACACACCGACCGCCGGTCCTTCGCCGACGCCGACAAACACGCCGACGCCGACCGACACGTCAACGCCGACGAACACCCCGGCAGCGACCCATACGCCGACGCCGACGAACACCCCGGCGGCGACCCATACGCCGACACCGACGAACACCCCGGGCTCGACGACCGCGACGCCGGCGGCGCCAACGACGTTCGGGGCGAGCGCCGACGCCCGTGTCAGCAGCGCGGCGCCCAGCACGAACGCCGGCGGCAGCACGTATCTGCGCCTGCGGGCCGCGTCGGGTGACAACTACCACACCTACCTCAAGTTCAACGTCACCGGGCTCAGCGGCACCGTGACCAGCGCCAAGGTACGGCTGTTCGTCTACGACGGCGGGCCGAGCGGAGGCTCGATCTACCCGGTCGCCGACACCGCCTGGACCGAAAACGGCATCAACTGGAACAACAAGCCGGCCTTCAGCGGCGGCGCCCTGAGCACCGTCGGCAACGTACCCAACAACACGTGGGCCGAGTACGACGTGACCGGCGGCGTCTCCGGCAACGGCATGCACAGCTTCGGGATCGCCAACACCGACTCCAACAGCATCTACATGCGCTCCCGGGAAGCCGCCGACCACAAGCCGGAGTTGGTCATCCAGACCACCGGCGGCTGGCTGTGGGCCATCAACGCGCCACCGCCCGCCGTGCAGCCCATCCCGATGCCGCGCGACCGTCAGCTCGGCCGACTGTGGTGAGCGTGCGCCTCACCCGGTGCCGCCCCGACGTCACCGCGATGACGCCGATGGCGTGAGAACTGCCCCGGCAGCGGTGCGCCCGAAGGGTGCGCCGCTGCCGGGGCCTGTTATTGGCTTCGCAAGAGATTGAAGGTGACCCCATGCCCTCGGACCATCGCACTTCCCGCTCCGCCGATCGCCGCTCGCTGATCTGCGCGGCGCTTTCCGTGGCCCTTGCCGTGGCCGCCGCGCTCTCGGCCGGGCCGCCGACGCCCGTGACGGCCTCCACGCCCATCGACGTCGGCTACCGCGACTTCACCTACCCGAGCAACCTGGCGACGAACGGCGACGCGACCGCCGAGAAGCCCGAGAGCAAGCTGTGGTACAACGACGGGCTCTGGTGGGCGGTGATGTGGAAGACCGCGGCGAGCAGCTACCGGATCTATCGGTTCGACGCCGCCACCCAGGACTGGATCGACACCGGCACCAACGTCGACAACCGGGTGGCGTCGCGGGGGGACGTGCTCTGGGAGAACAACAAGCTTTACGTGGCGTCGCAGATGGTCGACCTCAACGGTGGGAGCATCGCCTCGGCCGGGCAGCGCGCGCAGCTCTATCGCTACAGCTACGACGCGGGCACGAAGACCTACGCGCTGGACTCGGGCTTTCCGGTCGAGATCAACGACGCCCGCTCCGAGACCATCGTCCTGGCCCGGGACTCGGCCGGCAAGCTGTGGATCACCTATACACAGGGCGGGAAGGTCAGGGTCAACCGCTCGCTGAACGGGGACGACGCCTCGTGGGGCACACCGTTTGACCTCGGGACCGCGCACGCCTCGAACATCAACTCCGACGACGTGTCGTCGATCGTGGCCTACGACGGCAACAAGGTCGGCATCCTCTGGAGCAACCAGTCGGTGGGCTCGGACTTCTTCTACGCCGTGCACAACGATGGCGACGCCGACACCACGTGGACCGAGGCCACCATCTACACGCCGTCCACCGACGACCACATCAACATCAAGACGCTGCGAGCGGACAATGCCGGGAACGTGTTCGCGATGTGCAAGACGTCGGCGTCCGCGGCCCTCATCATCCTCCTGAAGTGCGCCGCCGGCACCAACTGCGCATCCCAGTCCAACTGGTCGGCCTACACGGTGTACACCGGCAACGACGGGAGCCCGACCCGGCCGCAAATGCTTATCGACACCGACAACCGCGACATCTACGTGTTTGCCAGCATCCAGGTCAACGGCAAGCGCGGCATCCACTACAAGGTGTCGGACCTGGACAACATCGCGTTCCCGTCGGGGAACGGCACCGCGTTCATCCGCCACAGCACGAACAACAGCATCAACGACCCGACCACGACCAAGCAAAACGTCAACGGCGCCACCGACATCGTCATCCTGGCCAGCGATACCGGCGCCAACGCCTACTTCCACAACACCCTTAACATCGGCCCGCCGCCGACGGCGACGCACACGCCGACGTTCGGCCCGTCCCCGACGCCGACGAACACGTTCACGCCGTCGGTCACGCCCACGCCGTCTGACACCGCGACGGCGACGGCGACCCGGACGCCGACCCCGACGCGGACGCCGACCTCGACGCCGGGCCCGTCCGCGACGCCAGGGCCGTCGCCGACGCCGACCATCACGCCGACGCCTGCGCCGACGGCGAGCTTCACGGCGGTCCACGACGCGTACGTCAAGAGCTCCTCGCCCACCAGCAACTACGGGCTGGACACGTCGCTCCGGCTGCGCAGCGGCGATCCGCTCTACACCAGCCGGCTCAAGTTCGAGGTCACGGGGGTCACGAGCACGATCACCGGCGCCAAGCTCCGGCTGTTCGTCACCGATGCCGGCCCCGACGGCGGCGCGGTTTACAGCGTCTCCAACGACTACCTGAACACCGGTACGCCGTGGGTCGAGAGCGGCATCCACTTCAACAACGCCCCGGCGGTCACCGGGTCGCCCCTGAGCACGGCGGGCAGCGTCGCGCAGAACACCTGGATCGAGCTTGACGTCAGCGCGGCGGTGACGGGGAACGGCACGTTCAGCTTCGCGCTCGTCAGCAATTCGACCAACAGCGTGCTCTACAGCTCGCGCAACGCCGCGACCAACCACCCGGAGCTCGTGCTGACCCTGGCCGACGTGACGCCGAGCGTGACGCCCACGCCATCGAACACCCCGACGCCATCGAACACCCCGACGCCGTCGTCGACGCCAACCGAAACCCTGACGCCGAGCGTGACACCCACGCCGTCCGACACGCCGACGCCGAGCGTGACGCCGACGGCGTCGAACACGCCGACGCCGTCGGACACGCCACCGCCGACCGACACGCCCACCGCAACGCAGACGCCAAGCGTGACGCCCACGCCGTCCGACACGCCGATCCCGTCGGATACGCCGACGGCGAGCGCGACGCCCACGCAGGCGCCGATCGTCACGTTCGGCGCCGCGCACGACGCGCAGGTCAAGAGCTCGTCGCCCAACACCAACTACGGCACCGACGCCGCTTTCCGGCTGCGCAGCGGATCGCCGCTGTACGCCAGCTACCTCAAGTTCGACGTCACGGGGTTGAGCGGTTCGGTGATCAGCGCCAAGATCCGTTTGTTCGTGACCGACGCCAGCAATCAGGGCGGCGCGATCCGCGTCGTCTCCAACGACTACCTCAACACCACGACGCCGTGGGTGGAGACCGGCCTCACGTTCAACAACGCCCCGACGATCTCCGGCACCCCGCTGAGCTCGGTCGGGGCCGTGAGCCAGAACACGTGGGTGGAGTTCGACGTGAGCGCGGCGGTCACCGGCAACGGCACGTACAGCTTCGGGCTGGACAGCACGTCGACGGACAGCACGATCTACAGCTCGCGCAACGCGACCTCCAACCAGCCGCAGCTCGTGGTCACGGTGGGCGACGTCACCCCGAGCGCGACGCCGACGCCGTCGGACACCCCGACCCCGTCGAGCACACCCACCGACACCTTGACGCCGAGCGTGACGCCGACACCGTCGGATACCCCGACGCCGTCCGTCACCCCCACGCCGTCCGACACCCCGCCGCCGAGCGCTACGCCGACCGCGTCGGACACCCCGACGCCGTCGAGCACGCCCTCCGCCACCGCGACCGCCACGAACACCCAACCGCCGACCGCCACGCTGCCGGCGACGAGCACCCCGGCGGCGTCGGTCTTCGCGCCGAGCGACGACGCGCGCGTGGTCAGCGACAGCGGTGGCTCGAACTACGGGTCGGCCACCTACCTGCGGCTGCGGCTGGCGGCGTCGCAGGAGTATCAGAGCTTCCTCAAGTTCACGGTCTCCGGGCTGTCGGGGACGGTCGTCAGCGCCAAGGTGCGCCTGTTCGCCTATGACGGCGGGCCCAGCGGCGGGTCGATCTACCGCGTGGCCGACAACGGCTGGGCCGAGGGCACCATCACCTGGAACAACAAGCCGGCATTCGACGGCGGCGCGCTGGCGACGGTCGGCAACGCGCCCGACAACACGTGGGTCGAGTACAATGTCACGTCCGCCGTGACGGGCAACGGCACCTACAGCTTCGGGCTCGCCACCGGGGACAGCAACAGCCTGTACTTCCGGTCCAGGGAGAGCGCGTCCAGCCCGCCCAACCGGCCGGAGCTCGTCGTCGAAACGACGACCGGCTATGCGCTGCGTTGGAGCCCGCTCCTACGGCGGCTCGACCATCATCCACCATTGAGGTAACGTCATGACCTACATCACCCAGCCGCGCCCTTCGGCCGCGGACAAGCGCGCACGCCTGCGCGCCGGCCTCGCCGGCGCCGCGCCGATTGTCGCCATCGGTGCCCACGACGCCATGAGCGCCAGCCTCGTCGAGGGCGCGGGCTTCGACGCGGTGTGGGTCAGCGGCTTCGGCGTGTCGACGATGGGCCACGCCCTCCCCGACCTCAACCTGATCACGATGACCGAAGCCCTGGACGCGGCGGTCCGGATCGACGCCGCGACCCGCCTGCCGGTGATCGCCGACTGCGACAACGGGTACGGCGGGCTCATCAACGTCGTCCGCACCACCGTGGCCTACGAGCGGGCCGGGATCGCGGCGATCTGCGTCGAGGACAACCTGTTCCCGAAGCGCAACAGCCTGTACCTCGGCCAGACCCTGCGCGAGCTCATCCCGGTCGACGAGCAGGTCCGCCGCATCCGGGCCGCCAAGGCCGCCCAGACCACCGCCGACTTCGTGTTCATCGCCCGCGTCGAGGCGCTCATCGCGGGGCACGGCGTGGCCGCGGCCTGCGAGCGCGCCGACGCGTACGCCGACGCCGGCGCCGACGCCATCCTCATCCATTCCAAGGACAAGACCCTCGCCGAGATCAAGGGCTTCCTCGGCCAGTGGTCCGGCCGCGGGCGCGTCCCCCTCGTCGCCGTGCCGACGCTGTTCCCGGACTTCACGGCCGAGGCGCTGCACGCCAAGGGGTTCCAGGTGATCATCTGGGCCAACCAGCTCATGCGGGCGTCGGTGAAGGCCATGGAAGACACGCTGGGCGTGCTGGCGGCCGAGCGTAGGGCCGCCGCGGTCGACCCCCACATCGCACCGGTCAACCACGTCTTCGATCTCGTCGACACGGCGGCGGGCATTGCCCTCGAGGAGCGGGACTGACCTACCAGCACGGCCACGGCGTATCCGCGGCGGGCGGCCCGACGTCTTGATACCGGACGGGCGCCCGCCGCGCTTTGTTCCAGACCATTTCGGATCCCTTTTCCTCAGGAGCTGTTTGCGTGGACCAGACGATTCTCGACAACGTCGCGCGCCCGGAGCTGACGCCGGCCATGATCCTCGTCAGCCTGTCGCTGGCGTTCGCCCTCGCGTTCCTGTGGGCCACCGTCTACCGCCGCACCCACACCGGCGTCGCGTACACGCGGGGCTTCTATTCGACGCTGATCATCATCGCCCCGATCGTGGCCATGATCATGATGACCATCCAGAGCAACGTCGCGCTGTCGCTCGGCCTGGTCGGCGCGCTCTCGATCATCCGCTTCCGGACGGTCATCAAGGACACCAAGGACATGACGTTCCTGTTCCAGTCGGTGGCCATCGGTCTGTGCGCGGGCGCCGGGGCGTGGATCATCGCGCTCGTCGGCACGGGCCTTGTCGCGGCCATCGTGATCGGGCTGCATGCCATCGGTTACGGCGCGCTCGGGTCGGCGGACTACGTCCTGGTGTTCCGATCGCGCGAGGCCGACCCGTGGTCCAAGCTGTCGCAGGAGGCGCGCGATCTCGTGGCCTGGAAGCAGCTCCGGGGCGCCACCGACATCGGCGACGACGTCGAGTACACCTTCAACATCCGGCTGGCGCCCAAGACGGCGCCCGAGCACGTCGTCGGCGCGATCCGCGGCGACGTGGCCCGCGAGGTGACCCTGATCACGCCGGAGAACCACCTTGAGCTCTGACGTGGCCGGACCCGAGGTCGCCACGCGCCGCGCGCGCGACCTCGGGGTCATGCTGGACCGGTTGGAGGTCAAGTACCGGTTGGAGCGGACGCGCCGGACGGCCCTCGAGCGCGACGTGCGGGCGTTCATGCAGCTCGACGCCCACAGCCGCCGCGACGGCGGCTACGTGGTGCGCAGCCTTTACCTCGACACCCCGGACTATCTGGCCTACCACGAGAAGATGGCCGGCGCCGCCTTGCGCCACAAGCTGCGGGTGCGGGTGTACGGTGCCGACCCGGGGCGCGAGTCCCCCTTTGTCCGGCTCGAGATCAAGTCGCGCGTGTTCGACTTCATCCATAAGACCACCGCGACGGTGGCCTGGGCGGACTATCCCGACCTCATGCGGGCCATCGAGCGCCGGTCGCTGCCGCCCGCGACGCTGATGGCGGACCCGGGCGTGCGGGCCTTCTTCCGGCTGCAGCGCCAGCTCAACATGGAGCCCAAGGTCATCGTGCAGTACCGCCGCGCCGCCTACGAGCGCCCGGAGGCCCGCCGGGTGCGCGTCAGCTTCGACGACGAGGTGTTCGCGAGCCGGCACCTCGATCTGTGCGGCCCCCTGGTCGGCGGGCAGCGCCTGCTGCCCTACGGCTGCGCGATCGTCGAGCTCAAGGCCGACGGCGTGATGACGCGCATCTTCCACGGCCTGATCCACAAGTACGATCTCCGGCACGAGGCGATCAGCAAGTACTGCATCGCCGTGCGCGCCATGGCCCGGCTCTCGGCCCACAGTCGCGCCGACGGCTCCTGATCGCCGGGCGGGATCCACCGGCGACGATGCGCAGAAAGGTCTGGTCTTGAGATGTCGAACGGCACCCGCCGCCCGATCGGGCTACGCCGCCTGGCCGCGCTCGGCCGGCGCCTTGCGCGACCGTTTCAGCGGATCTGGCCGCGGCTGCCCGAGGCCCTGTTCGGCATCCTCGCGGTCGGCATCGTCGGCTTTGCCGCCCTCACCCACTCGACCGCCATCGCCGAGCGCGCCAGCCGGTTGGTGACCGGCAACCGCTACCTCGCCTTCGCCGACGGCATGTTGAACCCGTTCCGCGGCGCGCACCTCCTCGTCGACTCCGGCCTGCCGGTCTACGACCTCAAGCTCGCGCCCGAGAGCATCGCGCGGCTCGAGGACGGGGCCGCCCAGGCGCGCCGGGTCGGCGTGATGAGCGAGGAGATGCGCGCCTGGGTGCCGGGCACGTTCATCGCCGAGGGCCGGCGCTACCGGGTCGACGTCCGGCTGCGCGGCGACCTCCCGCCGCACTGGGAGGGCGCCAAGAAGTCGTACCGCATCAAGTTCGACAGCCAGAAGCTCGACGACGACGGCACCATCATCGAAGAGGACATCTTCTTCCACGGCCGGCGGCAGATCAACCTGATCATCCCGATCGACCGCGACTACGCCGTGTCGCCGTTCGTCGCCGACCTGATGACCGACGAGGGGCTCGTGGTGCCGCGCGGCCAGTTCGTCGTCCTGCGGATCAACGGTCGCCTGCAAGGCCTGTACTACGAGGTCGAGCAGTTCGACAAGCCGCTGATGGCCGCCTACGACCGGCCCGAGACGACGATCTTCGGGCAGAACGGCCGGGCCCAGCACTTCGAGCAGTACACCGACCTGGGCACCGGCGTGGCCGCCGACGCCCGTTTCGACATGGGGTCGATCCGCGAGACAGTCGACCCGGCCTACGACCTCGGCATGCCGCTCATCGCGCTGCTCAACGCCCACGAGCGCCAGCCCTCGCCCGCCACGTTCCGCCGCGCCCGGGCAGCGCTGGACTGGGACAAGTACCTGGCGTTTCGCGCCGTCACGACGCTGCTCAACACCAACCACGTCCGGTTCGGGTCCGACAACCTCAAGCTGTACTTCGACGCCAGCCGCGGTCTCCTGGAGCCGGTGCCGTGGGACGCCCACCTCGTGCGGATGCCGGTGGAGCCCGGGACCATCGACTTCTGGAACGACCACGGTCCGGACGCGCTGCAGCGCTCGACGCTCGAGGACCCCGCGCTGCGCCTCCAGCGCAACCGGCTCCTGTGGAAGTGGGTCGGCGACGGCGGCGCGTCGCTCATGCGGCGCTACGACGCCATCCACGACCGCGTGCGGCTCCTGGCCTGGGCCGACGTGATGGGCACCCTCGGGCAGGGCTACAAGATGGACGTGTTGCGCCGCGACCTCAAGCACAACGTCGAGCGGGTGCACAAGGTGCTCGGCCTCTCCAGCGCCAACCTCGTCTACCGCCAGCTTGCCCCGGACCTCGGGGCGATCGATGTCTCCACGCTGAACTTCAGCGGGATGCGCCTCCAGACCATCACGCTGCACGACAGCACCACGGCGCCGGAGGGGAGCCCGATCGCCGTCACCGACAGCCCGACGCTGACGCTGCGCTTCGAGGGCCGGTACTTCCTCGTCGAAGACGTCAACGAGGATGGCGCGATCGATCCCGGCGAGCCGGTGGTCGCCCACGCTCAGGCCGCAGCCGGCAGCGTGACGTTCGCGGTCGACCGCTGGATCCTGCCCGAGGTGGCCTTCAAGGGCGAGATCATCGGCGAGCGTTACTGGGAGTTCATGGACACCCTTCAGGGCCGGCGGCACTATCTGGTGCGCGGGCACCTCGCGCCCGCCGAGCGCGACCCGCTGGTGACGCCGCTGCCGGCGATCGACGCCGATGCGGTCAACGCGGTGACCGGCGCGCCGATGGTCGGCGCCGTCGTCGACCCGTCGACGCCGCCGCCCGTCGACGGGACGATCGGCATCACTGCCTACGACGCCTCCGACCCGTTCGACGTCGAGGCCCGTTTCCTGACCCGCGACGCCTTCGTGGCGCGCCACCCGCAGTTCCGGCCGATGGCCGGTGATCCCGGCGCCGTCACGCTCGGCGGGACGGTCGTCATCTCGCGCACCGTGATCGTCCCCGAGGGAACCCGCGTCGTCATCCAGCCGGGCGCCGACATCACGCTGGCGCCGGCCACGAGCGTGCTGATGTACGGCGGCCTCGAGGCCATCGGAACGCCCGCCGAGCGCATCCGGATCCACGGCGACGCGACCGGCCGGCCTTGGGACGTGTTCGCCGTCGTGCGGCCGCCGCGGCCGGTGGAGGTGCGCCACACCGACATCTCGCACGGGGGGCAGGGGCAGATCAACGGGATGCTGTTCACCGGCGGCTTCGCGGTGCACAACGGCGACCTGACGCTCGTCGACGCACGCTTCACCGACATGCAGAGCGAGGACGCCATCAACATCAAGAACGGCCACCTGCAGATGGCCGAGAGCCTGGTGGCCCGGACGGCCAGCGACGGCATCGACGTCGACTTCGGCACCGGCGAGATCCGCGACAGCGTGTTCGAGGACACCACCGGCGACGGCATCGACCTCTCGGGCAGCACGCTCACCGTGACCGGCACGCGCGTCGCGCGCGCCGGGGACAAGTGCATCAGCGTCGGCGAGGCGTCGGCCCCGACGATCGTCAACAACGTGCTCGAGGGCTGCGCCATCGGAATCGCGACCAAGGACCTGTCGGACCCGCGCGTGGCGTACAACACGCTGGTCGGCAACCGCTTGGCCTTGCAAGCCAAGCGCAAGAAGGCGATGTTCGGCGGCGGGGCCGGGACGTTCGTCAACAACGTGTTCGCCGAGAACGGCGTCATGCTGGAGGAGGATTACTTCTCGCGCGGCCAGGTCGCCGTCCGCCATGCGCTGGCCGATGCCGAGATCGAACGCTGCGAGGCGTGTCGGGTGGTCGACCGGGTGCCCTTCCGCGACGCCGCCAGCGGCGACTGGCGTCTCGCGCCCGACGCGCTGCGCGGGCTGGACGTCGGCACCGAGGTCGTCGAGTGGGCCGTCGGCGCCGACGGGGCCGCGACGGGGCCCGGCGTGTACAGCCTGGCCGGCGCCGTCGGCCGTGCCGACGCGCCGCGCTAGCCCCGACGCCACGAGCGCCACGACCAGCCCGGGAAGGCCCATCATCCATGCAAGCGCTCATCCTCGCCGGCGGCCTCGGCACGCGGCTGCGGCCGGTGGTCGCGGATCGCCCCAAGTCCATGGCCGCCGTGGACGACCGCCCGTTTCTGGCCTATCAGATCGCCGGCCTCCGGCGCTGGGGGGTCGAGCATGTCGTCCTGTGCGTCGGCTACCTCCACGAGCACGTGTCGGCCTATTTCGGCGACGGCACCGCGAGCGGCCTGCGGATCGACTACTCGGTGGAAGACCGGCCGCTCGGCACGGGCGGCGCCGTCAAGCTCGCCGAGCGGTTTGTCCGCGGGCCGTTCCTGGTGCTCAATGGCGACACCTACTTCGACGTCGACCTGCGGGCCATGGCGCGGGCGCACCAGGCGCGCGCGGTGCCGGGCGGCGTCAACGGGAACGGCCGGCCGGGCGAGGCCCACACCGCCGGCCCCCTGGGAACGGTCGCGGTGGTGGAGGTGCCCGACACGCGGGCATTTGGATCGGTGGCGCTGCGGGCGGACGGCCGGATCGAGGCGTTTCGCGAGAAATCGGCGGATTTGGCACCGGGTTTCATCAACGCGGGTATCTATTGGCTCGAGAAAGACGTTATGAATCACATCCCGTCGGGCCGGGCGGTGTCGCTGGAGCGCGACGTCTTCCCCGGCCTCGTGGCGGATCGGCGGGGATTGTACGCCTTTCCGGCCGCCGGCTTCTTCGTCGACATCGGCACGCCCGACGGCTATGCTGCCTTCATCGCCCATATCCATGCCCAGGGAGCCCATTCGCATGATCATCCGGAGCAAGGCGCCGCTTCGGCTTAGCTTTTGCGGCGGCGGCACGGACGTGCTGCCGTACGCCGCCGAGCAGGGCGGGATCGTGCTCAGCGCCACCATCGACAAGTTCGCCTTCGGGACCCTCCGGACGCGCGCCGATCGCACCATCACCGTGCAGTCGCTCGACTACGACATGGTGGCCAAGTACGACCTCGACGACGAGATGCGCTACGACGGCGAGCTCGACCTGGTCAAGGCCACGATTCGCACCATGTTCCCGGCCAACGGCCTGGAGCAAGGGCTGGACTTCTTCCTGCACAGCGACGCCCCGCCGGGCTCGGGCCTCGGCTCGTCTTCGACGATGGTGGTGGCGCTGATCGGGCTGATCCGGCAATGGCAGCGGCGGCCGCTGACGAGCTACGACATCGCCAAGCTGGCCTACCACATCGAGCGCGAGGAGCTCGGGATCCGCGGCGGCATGCAGGACCAGTACGCCGCCACGTTCGGCGGTTTCAACTTCATCGAGTTCGGCGCCTCCGCCGTCATCGTCAACCCGCTGCGGATCGACCCCGACGTCGTCAACGAGCTGCAGTACCACCTGTTGCTGTGCTACACCGGCCGCACCCGGATGTCGGCCAACATCATCCGGACCCAGGTCGACAACTACGTGCGCCAGGAGGCCGACGTGCTGTCGGCCATGGCCGAGCTCAAGCACATCACCATCGAGCTCAAGAACGCGCTGCTCCAGGGGCGGCTCGACGACTTCGGAGCGCTGCTCCACGACGCGTGGATCAACAAGCAGCGGCTGGCGAGCCAGATCACGAACCCCGTGATCGACGAGCTGTACGCCACGGCGCGCGCGCACGGCGCCCTCGGCGGCAAGATCACCGGCGCGGGCGGCGGCGGCTACCTGCTGCTGTACTGCGCCTTCGACAAGAAGCACATCGTGGCCGCCGAGCTCGAGAAGCTCGGCGGACAGGTGGTGGAGTTCATGTTCGAGCCCCACGGCCTGCAGACCTGGGAGGTGAGGGCATGACGACGTCTGGGTCGACAGGGGGCGTGCCAGGGACGAACGGGTCCGCGGCGGCGCCGGCCATGGCGGCCGACAGCGACGCCGCGTTCGCGGCGCAGCTGCGGCGGATCTTCGAGGACAGCATGGCCGTCAAGCGGGCGGTGGTGGACGGGCAGCTGCCGGTGCTGGCCGCCATCGCCCGCCTGTGGGCCGACGCCCTGACGCGGGGCGGCAAGATCCTCCTGTTCGGCAACGGCGGCAGCGCCGCCGACGCCCAGCACCTGGCGGGCGAGCTCGTCAGCCGCTTCCTCGTCGAGCGGCGCGCACTGGCCGGCATCGCGCTGACCACCGACACCTCGATTCTCACCGCCATCGGCAACGACTACGGCTTCGACCGTGTCTTCGCGCGCCAGGTCGAGGCCCTCGGGCGGCCGGGCGACGTCGCGGTGGGCATCAGCACCAGCGGCCGCTCGCCCAACGTCCTGGCGGGCATCGACGCCGCGCGCGCGCTGGGATTGACCACGGTGGGCTTCACCGGCGCCGGCCGCGAGGGGCTGGCCGAGCGGGTGGACATCTGCTTCCACGTGCCGTCGCGGCACACCCCGCGCATCCAGGAATGCCATCTCGCGGCCGGCCACGCGATCTGCGAGATCGTCGAGCGCGTCTTCAGCGACGCCGGCCACGGGGACGCCGACGGTCGGGCGTAGGCTCCACCCGGTAACGGGCGACCGCCGCCGCGCGTCTTTGAGGTGTGATGCAGCACGGAAAGACGGCCATGCGCGCCGCGACCGCTCCCACGCCCGCCCAGACGGTGGCGCCGCCCCGACCGCGCCTGCGGCCGATCGAGTGGCCGCTGGCCGTGCCCGTGGCGACCGCGGTCGGGCTCGCGCTCGTCGGCGCGCGCGAGGGCCTCGGCGTGCCGACCGTGCTCGTGGGGTGGATCGGGGCGATCTTTGCCGTCTGGAGCGTGGCCTACTGGGGCTTCGTCGGCGCGCGCGGCGCCTCGGTCTACGCCCGGGCCGCGGCGTGGCTGGCGCCGTGGGTGCTGGCCGTCGCGGCGGTGCTGGCCGTGGCGTGGTGGGCCGACGGCGCCGGCTGGCTGTGGTACCGCCTGACGGGCTACAACCTCACGCCGGCCGAGTCGACGGCGCAGGCCGCGGCCGCGTCGCGTGCCGCGTTCCTCGATCGCTGGCCCGTCTTCGTCGCCGATGCCGGCGATCCGACGGTCGTCCGGCTGCCCGCCGGCCCGCACGTGTTCACGCGCACCGTCGTGGTGCCGCGCGGCGTCGCGCTGATCATCGAGCCGGGCGCGGAGCTGCGCTTCGGCGCGGGCAGATCGCTGGCGGCCTTCGGCGCGATCCAGGCGCGCGGCACCGCCGAGCGGCCCATCGTGTTCACCGCGCGTCACCCGGCGCTGAAGTGGGGCAGCGTCGCCGTGATCGGCGCCCCCGCGTCGGCCTTCGCGCATGCCCGCTTCGCCCACGCGCGCCAGGCGAACATCGACGGCATCGAGCTGACGGGCGGCCTGTCGCTCGTCGACACCGACGCCGAGGTCGCCTTCAGCACCTTCGGGCCGATGTTCGGGAAGGACGCCATCTACGTGCGCGGCGGCGACGTGCGGATCCACGACAATGTCGTGCGCGATGCCTTCATCGACGGCATCGACTTCGACGGCGGCCGAGGCGTCGTGCGCGACAACCGGTTCGTCGACTGCGGCGACGAGGGCATCGACCTGAGCGGCGACCTCGTGCTCGACGTCTTCGACAACACCGTGCTCGACCGCCGCGGCGGCCGCGTCGCGGCCGAGGCCGAGGCCATGGCCACGGCCATCGTGCTGCGCAACACCCTGGGACATAGCGCGGCATCGCATCCTTGAGCCGATCCCCGACGTCCTATTAGGCACGGCCGCGCGCGCGATCGCACGCACCGCGTGGCCCACTCTTTGGAACGCGGGGGATCGAACACCACATGCGGATCTTGCACATCACGCCGGCGCTGCAGCACCCCACCGTCCGGGGGCCGCATCGCCATTATCACTTTCTGCGCGAGCTGTCGCCGCGCCATGCCATCACCGGCCTGACGCTCATCCGCAGCGCGGTCGACGCCGGCGCGCTGCGCGAGGTCGGGGCCCATGCCGACGGCATGTTCGCATACGACGTCGCCGACGGGACGCCGCTGCCGGGCCTGGGCTGGGCGGCGCGCCTGCCGGGGCTGGGCCCACGCCTCGCGCGGCACCTGCGCGTCCAGGGCGGGCTGCGCCAGATGCGCGCCACGTACCGCCGATTGGCGGCCAGCGGGCGCTACGACGTCGTCTTGTTTCACGGCAAGTCGGTGTTCCCGGTCGTCGCCGGCTGCCGGGCGCTGCCGATCGTGGTCGACTTCTGCGACGCCACGTCGATGCGCATCCGGCAGCGCGTCGACGCGGCCGGGCCGGTGAGGCGGTGGCTGTACGCCGCCCGGTATGCCCAGGTGCGCCGCCTCGAGCGCCGGCTCGTGGCCATGACGCCGCACCGGGCCTTCATCTCGCCGCGCGACCGCGCGGCGGTGCTGGGCGACGCCGATGCCTCGCCGATCGTCCCCAACGGGGTCGACCTCGACTACTGGCGGCGCGCCGCGCCGGCCTGGCGGGGCCGTCCGCGCCTGGCGCTGACCGGCGTCATGGACTATCAGCCGAACGCCGACGCCGCCACGGCCCTGATCGACCAGGTGCTGCCGCGCGTCCGGGTGCACCTGCCGGACGCCGAGGTCGTGATCATCGGGCGGAACCCCGGCTCGGATCTCGTCGCGCGGGCGCGGTACGTGCCGGGGGTCACGGTGACCGGGTTCGTCGACGACATGCGGCCGCTCCTCGAGCAGGCGTCGGCGCTCGTGGCGCCGCTGCGGTACGCTTCCGGCACGCAAAACAAGCTGCTCGAGGCGAGGGCGATGGCCGTTCCGGTCATCGCGACGACCGTGGCGGCCGAAGGCTTGCGGATCGACGGCACCCCGCCGCCGGTGCTGGTGGCCGACGACCCGGCCGGCATGGCCGACGCCTTCGTACGCGTCATCCGCGAAGCCGCCGTGCGCGATGCGCTCGAGGCGGCGGGGCCGCGTTTCGTCGCCGAGCGCTTCGATTGGGGCCGCAGTGCCGCCCGCCTGGAGGCGATGTGCCTCGCGGCGGTCGAAGGGGCCGCGGCATGACCGCGCGCGGCGTGTCGACCACCGCCGCGGATCCGGCGGGAACGCCGGCGGCACGCGCGGCGGACGCCGGTTCGGGCTGGACGGCGACCATCGGCCGCAACCTCGGCCTCGGATCGATCGGCGTGTGGGTGTGGGCCCTCTTGCCGGCCGTGGCCATCGCCGGCGCCGCCGTGGCCGCGATCCTCGGGCGTGACGCCTACCGGCTGTACACCGGTGAGGACGGCATCGTGGAGTCGCTGCAGGTCGTGGCCTACGCGGTGGCCCTGGTCGCCGCTGTACGTCTGACCCGGCACCTGCGGGCGACCGGCGCCGCCTTATGGCTCGTCGGGCTCTATGGACTCCTGGTCGCGGGGCTGGTGTTCATGATCGGCGAGGAGCTGAGCTGGGGCCAGCGGATCGTGGGGTGGGGCACCCCCGACACCTTGGCCAGCGCCAACAAGCAGGCCGAGACCAACCTCCACAACATCTACGGCGTCGGCGACGCCTTCAAGTGGGTCCAGATGTTGGCCGGTGCCTACGGGGCCGTCCTTCCGTTCGTCGTCGGCCGGTCGACGCGGCTCGCGCCGCGCCGCGCCGAGCTGGCGTGGATCGTGCCGGCGTGGCCGCTGGCGCTCTACTTCGCCCCGATGTTCGCCTGGCGCGTCTACCGCAACGTGTTCCCCGACCCGGTCCGGTTCAACTTCCTCATCACCGAGTTCAACGAGGTCGTCGAGCTGATCTTTGCCCTCGGCATCGCGTGGTTCCTGGTGCTGCGCTGGCGCGCGGCTCGGGCGCCGGCCGTGCCAGGGCCCGCCGATCGGCCGTGAGCCCCGGCGAGCCGGCCTTGCCGGCGGCGGTCGTCATCGGCCTGGACTGCATGACAGGCCTCCAGACGGCCCGGATCCTGGCCCGGCGCGGGGTGCCCGTGGTCGGCCTGGCGGCCGACGCGGCGCACCCGTGCGCCCGCACCCGGGTGTGCCGCGCGATCGTCGAGGGGCCCATCGACGGCGATGGGCTGATCCAGGCGCTGCGCCGGCTCGGCCCGGGGCTGGTCGCCGACGGCCGGGCGGTGCTCTATCCATGCACCGACGCCGCCGTCCTCACGGTCTCGCGCGGCCGCGGCGCGCTGGCGGAGTGGTATCACGTCGTCCTGCCGGCGCCCGAGGTCATCGAGACGCTGATGGACAAGCTGGCGTTCCACGCGTACGCCGAGGCGGCCGGGCTCCCGGTGCCGCCGGCATTCGTGCTCGGCGGCCGTGCCGACGCCGTCGCGGCCGCCCGGCGGCTCACCTTCCCGGCGGTGCTCAAGCCGCCCATCAAGACGGCGGCGTGGCAGGCGCACACCAAGGCCAAGGTCTTCCGCGTCGAGGACCCCGACGACCTCCTCGCCACATACGACCGCTGCCACGCCTGGGCCGATGCGCTGGTGGTCCAGGCATGGGTCGAAGGCACCGACGCGGACCTCTTCTCGTACAACGGCTACTTCGGATCGGACGGCGAGCCCTTGGCCGGGTTCGTCGCGCGCAAGCTGCGCCAGTGGCCGCCGGTGACCGGAACGAGCTGCCTGGGCGAAGAGTGCCGCAACGACACGGTGCGCGAGGTCGCCGAACGCCTGTTCCGCGGCATCGGCTACCGGGGCCTGGGCTACGTCGAGCTCAAGCGCGACCAGCGCACCGGCGAGCACTTCATCATCGAGCCCAACGTCGGCCGCCCGACCGGCCGGTCGGCGATCGCCGAAGCCGGCGGCGTCGAGCTGCTCTACACCATGTACTGCGATGCCGTGGGCTTGCCGTTGCCCGCCGGGCGCACGCAGCGCTATACCGGCGTCAAGTGGATGCACCTGCGCCGCGACGTACAGTCGGCGCTGCACGAGTGGCGTGCCGGCCGGCTGACTCCCGGTGCCTGGTGGGCCTCGTGGCGCGGCCGCAAGGCGCATGCGCTGTGGGATGCCGCCGACCCCGTGCCGTTCTTCGCCGACATCGCGCACGTCGTCGGCCTCGGGCTACGCCGGGGCGTTACGAATCCGGGCCGTCCGACGTCGTAACGTGTGCATGCGCATGTCGCGCGGCTTCGGAACCTTGTTGCTGTCGACCGTCATTGGGATTGGATTGGGTGAGCCATGGACCTCAACTTCGACCGCCGGTATTTGGACCTCATCGTTCGGTGGCTGTGGCTGATCGCGCTCGCATCGGCGGTGGCCGCGGGTGTGAGCTACTATTTCAGCAGCCAGGAGACCCTCAAGTACGAGGCCAAGGCGCGCCTGATCGTCGGCCCGGGCGTGGACAGCTCCAAGCCGAACATCAACGACCTGCGCACGAGCGGGGCCCTGATGCAGACGTACGCCGAGCTGGCGCTGACGCGGCCGCTCCTCGAGCGCGTGGCGTCGGCCCTCGGGCCCGACACCGACGCGTCCAAGCTGTCCAAGAAGGTGGAGGTGAAGGCCAACACCGAGACGCTGATCCTGACGATCCAGGCGACCGACACCGACCCCGAGCGCGCCGTGGCCATCGCCAACGCCATGGCCCAGGCCGTGGTGGACCTGCCCCAGACGTCGATGGAGGAGATCATCGAGGGCGTGCGGCAGCAGGTGGCCGAGATCGAGTCGGAGATCCAGCGGAGCTCCACCACGATCGACCGCCTCGAGGCGGAGCGCCAGGCGTCGACGGATCTCGCTCAGCAAAAGCTGTTGCAGGATCAGATCAAGGATGAGCGGAGCCACCTGACCGAGTCTCACAAGACGCTGGCCTCGCTGTACGAGTCCCTCCAGCAGACCGTGACCAACCAGGTCAAGCTGGTCGAGCCGGCGGTGGAGGCCGTGCAGGAGGCGTCGACGGTGCGCCTGAACGTCATGGTGGCGGCCCTGGCCGGCCTGGTGTTGTCGATCCTCGTGGCGCTCGTGGTCGAGTTCCTCGACACGCGGGTCAAGACCACCGACCAGCTCGCGGCGCTGTCCGCCGCCCCGCTGATGCTGGCGGTCAAGCGCCACGCGGCGCTCGATGGGACCGGCGTCGACCGGCTGGTCGTCAAGGCTCGCCCGGACGCCAAGGCGGCCGAGGGCTATCGGATGCTGGCCGCCCGCTTGCTGTTCGCCCGCGACGGCCAGGCCCCGCGCACCGTGATGTGCTGCGGCCCGGCTGCCGCCGGGGTGGACGACAGCGCGGAGGCGGCCGCCAACCTGGCCGTGATCCTGGCCGAGTCCGGCTACCGGGTCGTGCTGGTGGACGCGAACCTCGTCCGCCCCTCGCTGGCCGACATGCTGGGCATCGCGAATCGCGGCGGACTGGCCGAAGCGCTGCTGGGGAAGGAAGGGCGCGCGGCGCCCGCGGCGATCCCTTGGGCCCCCGGCCTGCGGGTTCTGCCCGCGGGCGGGGCGGCGCCTGAGGCCATGCGCCGCCTCGCCTCGCCACGCCTCGCGGAGGTCATCGCGGGGCTGTCCGCCGACGCCGACATCGTCATCGTCGTCACGGCGCCGGTGTTGGCGTCCGCCGAGAGCCTGGCGGTGGCGCCGCATACCGACGGCGTGCTCTTGGTGGCGCGCAGCGGGCGGGTGGATCGCGCGGTGATGGCGCAGGCCGCGGAACAGGTGCACGCCGTGCAGGCGGTGTTGTTCGGCGTGGTGCTGACGCAGGCGCGGCGGCCGGGCACGGCCTCGCCGCGGCCCGCCCCCGGCGCGTACGCGCCGGCGCCGATGGTCGTCGAGGTCTCGCGGCAGCCGCGCGGCGAGCTCATGCTGCCGCTGGCCGCCCCGCGGGTGGCCTCCGATCCGCCGGCGACTTGAGGCGGCCATGCCAGAGCTGCTTGCGCGCACGCTGCGGGCCTTCGACGGCGCCGAGCTGAACTACTGCGTGTTGCGCGACGCCGATCGCCTGGCCGATCTGGCCGGCGGGGGGGAGATCGATGTTCTGGTGGACCCCGGGCACATCGACGCGCTCCGCCGGTGCGTGGCGCGGCTCGGGTTCGCGGAGCTCTCGCGCCCGGGGCATGCGCCGCATCACTTCTTCGTCGGCTACGACGCGGCGGCGGACGGCTGGCTGAAGCTCGACGTCGTGACCGCGATCGCCTACGGGCGTCCGTCGCACGCCTGGCGGACGCCGCTGGCGGGGCCATGCCTGGCCCATCGCCGCCGCACCGGCGCGGCCGTCGGCCCCGCGGCCGAGGAGGGGCTGGTCACGCTGCTCCTGCACTGCGTGCTGGACAAGGCGGCGTTCCCAGAGGCCGACCGCGCGCGCCTGCGGGCGCTGGCGGCCGCGGCGCGCGACCATGGCCGCGTGACCGACCTGCTTGACGCCGGGGGGGCAACGATGTGGACGGCCGCGGCCGTCGCCGCGGCCGTCGCCGGCGAGCAATGGGCGGAGCTGCTCGGCGCGCGGGCGGCGATCGGGACGGAGCTCGACCGGCGGGACCCGGTGGGCACGCCGGTGCGGCGGCTGCGCGACCGGTTCATGCGCAAGGCGGACCGCCTGCGGCGGATGGTGCGCCCGCAGCTGCCGATGGTCGCGCTCCTGGCCCCGGACGGCGCCGGCAAGTCCAGCTTGGCCGACGGGCTGGCGCGGGCATTCCCGTTTCGCGTGCACATGGCCTACATGGGGCTGTACCAGCAGGGTGCGCGCCGGCGCGCGTGGTCGCGCGTCAAGGGGCTGGGGCTGATCGGGCACCTGGCCACCCAGTGGGCGCGCTACGGCGTGGCGCGCTGGCAGCAGGGTCGCGACCGGCTGGTGGTGTTCGACCGCTATCCCTACGACGCCTATCTGCCGGCGGCCCGACGCGAGGGCGCGCTGCGCCGTGCGCGGCGCTGGCTCCTGGCGCGGGCATGCCCGGCGCCGGACATGATCGTGCTGCTCGACGCCCCGGGCGCGGTGCTGTACGCCCGCAAGGGTGAGCACGACCCGGCGGCGCTCGAGGCCGCGCGACAGCGCTACCTGGCGCTGCGCGCCTTCCTGCCGCGGATGACGGTGGTCGACGCCACCCGACCGGCCGACCGTGTCCGGCGTGACGTGACGGCCCTGATCTGGCGGCACGTCGCGACCCGGTCGGACGACCGCCATCGCAGCGCCGCCTGCGTGGCCGACGCAATGGCTGACGGCGGCGTGATGGGGGCGCCATGAGATTGCCGCGCCCGACGGCATCGCCCGCGGCCGCGCCGCGGGTGGCCTACCTGATGTCGCGCTTCCCGAAGCTGACCGAGACGTTCGTGCTGTACGAGATGCTGGCCGTCGAGGCGGCCGGCGTGCCGGTCGACGTGTACCCGCTCCTGCGCGCACGGGACACCGGCGTGCACACCGAGGGCGCCACCGTGCGGACCAAGCTGGCCGAGCGCTTCAAGCCGGCGCGGGCCGACGCCGTGATGCACGCCGAGGCCGCGGGCCTCGTCCGGCGGGCGCGCTACCAGCCGCTCCTCTCGCCGGCGATCCTGGCGTCGCAGGCCTACTGGCTGGCGCGGCGCCCCGTGGCCTACCTGTCGGCGTTGGGCACCCTGGTGCGGGCCAACCTCGGCAGCCGGCGGCTGCTGGGCGGCGCGCTCGCGTTCTTCCCGCAGGCCGCGCACAACGCCCGCCAGATGCAGGCCGATGGCGTGACCCACGTCCACGCGCACTTCGCCACGCACCCGGCGGCGATGGCGTGGGCGATCCACCGCTTGACGGGGATCCCATACAGCTTCACGGCCCACGGCTCCGACCTGCACGTCGACCGCCACATGCTGACCGAGAAGGTGTCCGAGGCGGCGTTCGTCGCCACGGTGTCTGAGTACAACCGCCGGCTCATCGCCGACACATGCGGCCCGCGCCTCGGCGCATCCGTTCGCGACAAGGTGCACGTGGTCCGCTGCGGGGTGGACACGGCGGTCTTCCAACCGGCGTCCACCCCCACCACCCAGGATCGCCCCCCGTTCACCGTGCTGTGCATCGGCACGCTGTACGAGGTGAAGGGGCAGACGTACCTCGTCGAGGCCTGCCGGCGGCTGGTAGAGGCCGGCGTCGACGTGCGCGCCTGGCTCGTCGGCGAGGGGCAGTACCGCGACCGGCTGGCGGCCCAGATCGACGCCGCCGGGCTGGCGGGGCGGGTGCACCTCCTGGGGCGGCGCACGCGCGCCGAGATCGCGGACCTGTTGCGGCAGGCCGACGTCCTGGCCGTGCCGAGCGTGCCGACGGCCGATGGCCGGCGCGAGGGCATCCCCGTGGTGCTGATGGAAGCCATGGCCAGCGGCGTGGCCGTGGTCGCCAGCGACCTCTCGGGCATCCCGGAGCTGGTCACCGATGGCGAGACCGGCCTCCTCGCGCCGCCGCGCGACGCCGCGGCGTTGGCCAACGCCCTGGCGCGCCTGGCGGCCGACCCGGCGCTGCGCCGGCGGCTCGGAGAGGCCGGCCGCGAGCGGGTGCTCGCCGAGTACGACGTCGAGCGCAATGCGGCCCGGCTGGCGGCGCGCTTCGCGGCGGCCGGAGCGACGTCGTGATCGCCCCGCTGGCGCTGTGGCGGGCCCGCTGGCAAGACCGCCATGAACGCGACCAGCTGCTCCAGGACCTGCGCCCGCCGCTGGCGGCGCTGGCCGGCGCGGCGGCCCTCGGCGCGCTGACACCCTCTTCGCCCGAGGTGGTCGTGATCGTGCTCGCGGCGCTCGCCGCCGGGTTCGTGCTCCTGGGCTGGCCCGACATGTGCGTCCCGCTGGTGATGTTCGTGATCTGGAGCGACGCGGCTTCGGTGGCGATCGGCTCACACGGCGTGCCGGCCATCGTCGGCATGGGGCTGCCGGCGCTGCTGCTGGTGCCGATCGCGCACCGCCTGGTGTTCCAGCGCGACCGGCTGACGTTCCATCCGGTCATGAAGTGGATGGTCGGCTACCTCGGCGTCCTCGTCGTCGGCACGCTGTTCGCGCGGCGGATCGACCTGGCGCAGCGCGAGATCGTGGTGTTCCTGACCGAGGGGCTGCTCCTGGTCTTCCTCATCACCAACGCGGTGCGCGGGCCGCGTGTCCTGCGCGCCGCCACGTGGGGGATCGTGCTGGGCGGGATGTTCCTGGGGCTGCTGTCGTCCTACCAGCAGGTGACCGGCACGTTCGAGAACGACTACTGGGGGTTCGCCAAGGTCACGGCCGCGACGTTCGGCACGGGCGAGGAGTCGCTGGGCACCGAGGTGCGCCAGGTGCGGCTGGGCGGCCCGTTGGGCGACCAGAACCGCTACGCCCAGAACGAGCTGATCGTGGCGTTCCTGGCGCTGTTCCTGGCGTGGTCCGAGCGGCGCATGCCGTTGCGGCTGTTGGCGCTGGCGGGGGCCGGGTTCGCGGCGGCCGGTTCGGCGCTCACGTTCTCGCGGGGAGCGGCGGTGTCGTTCGTGCTGGCCCTGGGGGTCATGGTGTTCCTGCGCTACATCCAGGTGCGCCACCTGGTCGTGGTGCTTCTGGGCGCCGGGCTGTTGCTGTTTGCCTTGCCGCAGTTCTCGCAGCGGCTGCTGTCGCTGGCGGTGCTGACCTCGGCCGGCGACGACGACACGGCCGGCCTGCAATCGGCGGATGGCGCCACGCGCGGGCGGCTCAACGAGATGATCTCGGCGGCGATGGCCTACGGCGACCACCCGATCATCGGGGTGGGGCCGGGGATGTTCCGGCTGGTGTTCCTGGACTATGCCGAGGACGCCGGCTACAAGGCGCAGCTCAAGCCGCGCGAGGCCCACAACCTGTTCCTCGGCATCGCCGCCGACACCGGCACGCTGGGGCTCGTGACGTTCGGCGGCGTGCTGGTGATCACGCTGGCGGCGCTGCACCGCGAGCGGTCGCGCTGGCTGCGTCGCCGGCCGGCCCTGGCGATGCTGGTGGCCGGCTACCTCATGATGGTCGTCGCGTATCTGGCCACGGGCGTGTTCCTGCACATGGCTTACGAGCGCTTCTACTGGTGCATCATCGGCATGGCGTGCGCCGCGGCCACGGTGGCGGCGCGCGAAGCCGAGATCGAGGCCGAGCAGCGGCCCGGCGGGGCGGGCCTCCCGGCGGCTTGATCCGGCCGACCGCAACAAGGCCGGCCCCCGGCCCCGTCGCGGCTCAGGCGTAGCGCGGGTAGACCGGCTCGAACATCGCGCCGCGGATGGCGACGGGAAGGTCGGGCGGTCGCGGGGCGGCGGCCAGGCCGCGCTCGAACGCCACGCCGGCCACGGTGACGGCGATACGGGCGGACACGTCGCGGATGCGGTCCAACGCCGGGAACAGCCGTCCGACATCGAGGTCGGCGTCGGTGACTTCGGCCGCCAGGGTCTTGGCGGCCACGAGGAACATCTCGTCGGTGACGCGGCGGGCGCCGCTGGCGATGACGCCGAGGCCGACGCCAGGGAAGATGTAGGCGTTGTTGCCCTGGCCGGGCTCGAGCCGGCGCCCGCCGACGACCACGGGCTCGAACGGGCTGCCGCTGGCGAAGACGGCGCGGCCGCCGCTCCACGCATAGGCCTCCGCCGCCGTGCATTCCGACTTGGATGTCGGGTTTGACAGCGCGAGGATCAGCGGGCGGTCGTTGGCGGCGGCCATCGCCTCGATCACGTCTTGCCTGAACGCCCCCGCTACGCCGGAGACGCCGACGATCGCCGTCGGGTGCAGCGACTCGACGGCGGCGAGGAAGTCGCCGGCGGGCGGATGGTCGTGGGCGTACCGGCGCTTGTGGTCGGTGAGGTCGGCGCGCTCACGGACGACGAGGCCCCGCGAGTCGTAGAACCAGCACTGGGCGTCGGCTTCGGCGGCAGGCACGCCCCGCTCCGCCAGCGCGGCGCCGATCATGTGGGCGATGCCGATGCCGGCCTCGCCGGCGCCGAGGAACAGGAAGCGCTGGCGGGGGAGCGGCACGCCCGTCAGCCGTTCGGCGGCGAGGAGGCCGGCCAGGATGACGCTGCCGGTGCCCTGGATGTCGTCGTTGAACACGCAGTGTCGGTCGCGGTAGCGATCGAGCAGGCGAAACGCGTTGGCGTTCCCGAAGTCTTCGAGCTGCACCACGACGTTCGGCCACCGGGCGGTGGCCGCCTGCATGAGCTCGTCGACGAGGTCGTCGTAGGCGGCGCCGCGCAGCCGGCGCCTCGGCAGCCCGACGTACAGCGGGTCGGCGAGCAGCTCGGGGTTCTCGGTGCCGACGTCGAGGGTGACCGGCAGGCACTGGGTGGGGGCAATGCCCGCGCAGGCGGAGTAGAGCGCGAGCTTGCCCACGGGGATGCCCATGCCGTGCGCGCCGAGGTCGCCGAGGCCGAGAATGCGCTCGCCGTCGGTGACGACGATGATGCGCACGTCGGGGTGCGGCCAGTTGGCGAGCACGTCGGCGACGCAGCCGCGGTCGTCCGCGGAGACGAACATCCCGCGCGGCCGGCGGAAGATGTGGCCGTAGGCTTGGCACGCCTGGCCGACGGTGGGGGTGTAGATGATCGGCATCAACTCGGCAAGGTGGGTGGTGATGACGCGGTAGAACAGCGTCTCGTTGCGGTCCTGCAGCCCGTTGAGGAAGATGTACTTCTCGAGGTCGTTGGGCTTGCGCGCGAGGTTCTCCATGGCGCGCTGGACCTGGAGGTCGTCGGGCAGGACGCGCGGCGGCAGGAGGCCGCGAAGACCGAGCGCGTCGCGCTCGGCGGCGGTGAAGGCCATACCCTTGTTGCGGACGGGGTCGTGCAGCAGGCGTACGCCGCGCGGGAAGTCGGTGGAGATGGGCGTGGGGTGTGCCTCGGCGCCCGAGGTCGGCGCTTGCGCCGTCACGGAGCGCGCCGGCCGAAGGGGCGGAGCGGCAGGCGGCGGTCAAGCGCAAACCGTGACGGCGGCGCCGCGGGCCGTAGCCGCAGCACAAGCTCCGGATGCCGCACGGGGGCCTCCTTGCTGTGGAAGTAGATGCTGTTCTCGCTGTCGGTGCTCAGGCCGAAGCTGACGGGGCCGTTGCCGGCGACAGCGGGCGACACGTCGAGCTCGACGTAGGCTTCGGTCCGCACCGGCGCCGCCGTGGCCAGCGGCGGCCCCGTCAGCGGCGGGGCGCTGTTCCACGTCAGCTCGAGCTCCGTCCACGGTGCGCTGCCGTCGGCGAACGTGTCGGCCACCCGCCGGACCGCCACGCCCGTTCCGCCGTCGTAGGCGTACAGCCGCAGCGTGGCGGTCAAGACGTCGCGCGGATCGGCGAGCCCGTCGACCTCGAACTTGAGGTAGCTGGTGTAGACCGTCGTCGTGATGCCGGCGCGCAGGCGCAGCTGCGGCGCATCGCCGAAGGCGCGGTCCGGTGCCGTGCTCTGGACGCGCGCGTCGTGCACCGGCTCGAACAGCCTCACGCTGCCGGGCTCGAACGTCGGCGACGGCGTGAAGGTGGGCGTGATGCTCGGCGTGTGCGTCGGGCCGACGGTCCGCGTGGCGCTCGGCGTCGGCCGCGGGCCGGTTCGCGAGGCCCATGGCAGGTACGCGCGCCCGGCCGGCGGCGTCGCGGTCGCGGTCCGGGTCGGCGATGGCGTGCGGGTCGCGGTGGCCGGCGTGCCCGACCCCGGCGTGTCGGTCGGGGTGACCGGGGCGGGCGTGTCGGTCGGCGTGACCGGCGTGGCCGTGGGTGTGGGCGGCACGGGCGTCGGCGGCGTCACGGGGTTCGAAGGATCGGGGCGCACGCGCACGATCAGCTCGGGACGTCGATCCGGCGCCTCCTTGCTGTGGAAGTAGAGGCTGTTCTCGCCGCTGGTGCTCAGCCCGAAGCTGACCGGGCCGTTGCCGGTCACCGCGGCCGCGACGTCGAGGTCGACGTACGCCTCGTCCATCACCGGGGCGGCCACCGCGAGCGGCTCGCCCGCCATGGCCGGCGCGTTGCTCCAGGTCAGCGCCGCCTCGGTCCACGGGGCGCTGCCGTCGGCGAACGTGTCCGCCACCCGGCGGACCGCGAGGTCCGGACCGCCGTCGTAGGCGTAGACCCGCAGCGTCGCGGTGAGGATCGCCGCCGGATCCGGGATCCCGCTGACCTCGAACTTGAGGTAGCTCGTGTGGATCGTCGTCGTCACGCCGGTCCGGACGCGGAGCTGGGCCGAGTCGCCGAAGCCCTTGTTCGGCGAGCTGCTCTGGACCCGGGTGTCGTGGATGGGCGCGAACACCAGGGCGCTGCCGGGCGCGAACGTCGGCGACGGCGTGAACGTCGGCAATGCCGTCCGTGTCGCGCTGGGAGTCGGTGTCGCCGACGGCGGGGGCGTGTCGGACGGTGTCGGGGGCGGCGCGTCGGTCGGCGTCGCCACATCCGTCGGCAAGGGCGTCGGCGTGGCGCTGGGGCGGACGACGTTGGCCGGGGTCGGCGCCGCCGCGATCCGCATGTCGATGATCAGGAGCGGCGGCGCGGTGTCGGCCTCGCGGCTGTTGTAGTCGACGCGGTCCGCCGACGCGTTGGCCAGCCCGAAGCTGTAGGTGCCGTCGCCGGGCACGGCCGTCGACACGTCGAATACCGCCCACTGGTTGTCGGCGACGGCGCCGCCGCGTGCCAGCGGCGTGCCGGTCAGCGGCGGGGCGTTGTGCCACGTCACGTTGTCCTCGGTCCACGGGGTGGGGGTGGTGTTGGGCGTGGTCGTTGGGTACTGATCCGCCACGGCGTACAGGTCGCCCGCGTCGTCGCTGCCGTTGTTGGCGAACAGGTGCAGGCGCGCCGTGCGGCGGTGGCCGACAACGGCGGCGGCATCCTCGACCTCGAAGCGCCAGTAGCCGCGCATCACCTGGTCGGGCGCCTTCCGAACCTGGATCTCGCTCCCGCCGCCGAAGCTCTTGTCGGGCTCGGTGTCGCGCACCATGGCGTCGTCGCTGGCGCGCGCGACGAAGGCCGAGCCCGGCACGGGCCACAGCGTGTGCACGCGCTTGAGGTCGATGTCCAGGTATCGGAGCACGACCGGCGCGCCCGGCAGCGCCGTCTGCTTGTTGCCGCACGCGCCGAGGTTGGGATCGTACACGCCGAGGGCGTAGAACTGGCCGGTGGCGCGGCGGATGCGCGGCAGCCGGACGTCCGGCTTGCAGACCACGCCCTCGAGCGTGCTGCTGGCGATCGGGAAGGTGGGTGGGTCGGCTGTCAGGCGGCAGGCGCCGTTGCCCTCGCCGATCCACGCCTCGTCGCCGCCGAGCGCGTTGACCACCGTGGCGCGGCATGTCAGCTCGCCGCTGGTGTACCGCCCCTGCTCGAGGTCGTAGGCCCGCCGGAGCCGGACGTCGTCGCTGGTCGGATCGGCCGGCAGGTCGAAGATCTGCACCCGCTTGCCCTTCCGGTCGCCGACGGCCAGCGCCCGCCCGTCGGGGCTGATCCCGATGTCGGTGAAGCTGTTGAACTGACCGCGCTCCTCGCCCTTCTCGCCGAATCGGAAGAGGTCGGCGCCATCCGGCGCGAACACCCGGATGGTGTAGTCGGTGCGGTCGGCGACGAACACGCGGCCGTCGGGAGCGACGGCGATGCCGCTGCCCTTGATCTTTGGCCACTCGGCGATGTACCCGCCGTCGAGGTCGTAGACCACGACACGCTTCGAGCCGGCGTCGAGCACGTAGAGCCGGTCGCGGCCGCTCACCGGATCGCGGCCGACGGCGACCTGCGCCGGCGTCTCGAGGCGCGCCTCGTCCGGCCCGGCCAGCCCGATCGGCGCGCCGAACTCGCCCCACGGCCACATCACCTGCACGACGCCGGGCCCGGGGTCGCTGAGGTACACCCGTCCGTCGGGCGCCACGTCCAGGCTGACGGGCCGCTGCAGCACCCCCTGCAGCATGGGGGCGGCATCGGGGGTGGCCATCGAGCGGTGGGGCGAGCTGAGGCCGACGGTGGTGGCCAGCAGCGCGATCGCCGCGACCGCCCCGGCGCGGCGGCGCACGGCGGGAGCGATCGAAGAGGCGACGTTGACGGGGCGCGTCATGGACGGCAATTCTATCACGGATCGGGGAGACCGCGTGACGGGGCATCGAGGCGCCTGCCGCCGGAGCGTGCGGAATGCGTTGCTGGCGTGCGGGGTTGACAAACGCGCGTGCAAATGTTAAGATGGTGTTCCCCACACGCCGGATGGTTCAGCATCGATATTGACTTTGCCGCATTCCCGGCGAGCCGTCCTGCCCCGGCTCCCAGGGGGGATTCCGCCAGACCACCGCGTCGGCGGCCGACCCCGTCCAGCAGCCCGTTTTCAAGACCTTGGGAGCGATTGTCATGCGTGGTATCAGGTGGTTGGCGTTGGTCGTCGCCGTGGTCGCCAGCGGGTCGGTCGTGTCCGATGCCGGCGCCGTCATTCAGGCTCAGCACACGTTCGACGCTTCGCACGATACCCACGTCTCGAGCGCCAATCCAGGCTCGAACTACGGCACCCTCGTCAACGCCCGTGTGCTCGGCGATCCGGCCAACACCTATCGCACGTACATGAAGTTCACGGTGAGCGGGATCCAGGGCGAGATCGGGAGCGCCCGCCTGCGGCTGTACGCGCTCGACGACAGCGTGTACGGCGGGGCGGCGTACATCACCTCCAACAACCTCGACGGCACCGGCACGCCGTGGACTGAGCGCACGCTGACGTGGAACAACGCCCCGCCCTCCACGGGCACGGTGCTCGACACGCGCGGCAGCGTCACCAGGAAGACCTGGGTGGAGTGGGACGTGACCGAGGCGATCACGGGCAACGGCACGTTCAGCCTGGTCGTGGTCAGCACGTCCACCGACGAGGTCCAGTACGCCACCAAGGAGAGTGGAGGAAGCACCGCCCCGGAGCTCGTCGTCGAGACGCTGCCCACCCCGACCCCGACGCTGACCCCGTCCCCGACGCGCACGCCGAC
Source organism: uncultured Anaerolineales bacterium (assembly GCA_964415605.1). GTDB lineage: Bacteria > Chloroflexota > Anaerolineae > Epilineales > Epilineaceae > UCB3. Next base: position 35,253 of record CAYQBA010000011.1, read on the forward strand.
CCCCACGCCCACCGCGACGCCCACCGCCACCCGTACGCCGACACCGACCGCGACCCCATCGCCGACCGCCACCCGCACGCCGGCCCCGACCGCCACCAATACACCGGTGCCGACGGCGACCCAGACTGCGACCGCCACCCGGACGTCAACGGCGACGGCCACAGCCGTGCCGCCGACAGCGACGCGGACCTCGACGGCCACAGCCGTGCCGCCGACGCCGACGCGGACGTCCACCGCCACGATCCCGCCGCCTACGCCGACGCGGACGTCGACCGCCACGGTCCCGCCGTCCACGGCGACGCGGACGTCGACCGCCACGGTCCCGCCGCCCACGGCGACGCGGACGTCGACCGCCACGGTCCCGCCGTCCACGGCGACGCGGACGTCGACCGCCACGGTCCCACCGCCCACGGCGACCCGCACGGCGACTGCCACCGTCCCGCCGCCCACGGCGACCCGCACATCGACCGCCACGATCCCACCGCCCACGGCGACGCGGACGTCGACCGCGACCGTCCCACCGCCCACGGCGACCCGCACGTCAACCGCGACCGCCGGTTCGCCCACGACCACGGCCACGCCGCAATCCACGTCGTTCGGCGCCGGCCATGACGCCCACGTCAAGAGCACATCGCCCAACACGAACTATGGGTCGGTGACGTACCTGCGCGTGAGGAGCGGGTCGCCCGGGTACAACACCTACCTCAAATTCACGGTCTCGGGCCTGACCGGCACCGTCGTCCGCGCCCGGATCCGCCTCTTCGCCTACGACGGCGGACCCAGCGCGGGCGCCATGCACGCCGTCTCCAACGACGACGGCGGCGGATCGCCGTGGACCGAGTCCACGCTGACGTGGAACAACGCCCCACAGATCGGCGGCAGCCCGCTGAGCACGGTGGGCGCCGTCGGCAACAACGAGTGGGCCGAATGGGACGTGACCAGCGCCATCACCGGCAACGGCACGTTCAGCTTCGGCCTCAAGAACACGTCGACCAACAGCGTCAACTACCAGTCCGAGGAAGCATCCGGCGACCGCCCGGTCCTCATCGTCGATACCGTCGGGGGCAACACGCCGCCGCCGCCATCGCCCTCGCCGACGGCGTCGCGCACCGCCACGGCCGTGCCGACGTTGACGCTCACCGCATCGCCCACTCGGACGGCGACGAGCACCGCCACGCGCACGCCCACACGGACGCCGACGCTGACCGGTACGCCGCCCACCAGCACCCCCACGGCCACCGGGTCGACGCCCACGCCCAGCCGGACGCCGACCGTCGCGGCGTCGCCGACCGCCACCCGGACGGGCACCGCGACGCCCGTGCCGCTTTGGATCTCGCGCGCCGAGATCGAGGCCCTGCCGACGTCGGGCACCCCGTGGGCCAACGTCATCAACACGGCCAACAGCTACGAGGGCAGCCCGACGGTGTGCAACCAGGACTCGCCCAACAACGTGATGGTCCTGGCCAAGGCCCTGGCGTACGTGCGCACCGGCAACCAGACCTTCCGGACGCGTGTGCGCGTCAACGTGATGAACGTCATCGGCACCGAGAACGGCTCGACATGCCGCAGCCTCGCGCTCGGGCGCAAGCTCGCGGCCTACGTGATCTCCGCCGACCTCGTCGGGCTCACGTCGTCCGAGGAGACGACGTTCCGCAACTGGCTGACGAACCTGCGGACCAAGCGCTTGAACGGCGACAACCGAAGCCTGGTGGAGTGCCACGAGGAGCGCCCCAACAACTGGGGCACGATGTGCGGCGGCAGCCGCGCGGCCGCGTCGGCGTATCTCGGCGACCGGACCGACCTCGACCGCACGGCGGAGGTCTTCAAGGGCTACCTCGGCGATCGGTCGTCGTACGCCGGCTTCAGCTACGGCAGCGACCAGTCGTGGCACGCCGACCCCAACGCGCTGCGCGGCATCAACCCGCAAGGCTCGGTCAAGCAAGGCGTCAACATCGACGGCGTGCTGCCCGACGACATGCGGCGCGGCGGGTCGTTCCGGACGGGCTGCCCCGTCTACACCGGCTACCCGTGGGAGGCGCTGCAGGGTGTGATGGTCCAGGCCGAGATCCTGCACCGCCAGGGCTACAACGCGTGGGGTTGGGAGAACCAGGCCGAGCGGCGCGCCGTACAGTACCTGAAGAACCTCTACGACCAATGCGGAGGCCAGTGGTACGGCGACACCGACGACGAGTTCACGCCGTGGATGATCAACCACGTGTACGGCACGAGCTTCCCGACGGCCAGCCCGGTCCACATGGGCAAGATCATGGGCTGGACCGACTGGACGCACGACCGGGCCACGCGGCAGCGGCAGTAGCTGGCAGCCCGGCCGGGGCGTCCCGCATCGCCGGCGACGCCGGGCGGCGGCTTCGAAGGCCGCCACCGCTCCCAGTCGCCGTGCGTGACCCGTCCGGGCCCCGCGACCACCGGACAAGATCACCGCGAGCCGGACGATTCGCCCAAGATCCCTGTAGATCTGGCGCCAGATCTACAGGGAAGTGCGGTGGCATTCCCCAGGCAACTTGGCACCGGATCCCCAGGGGTCTCGGGTCGCCGACCCGAGACTCCCGGTTCCCACCTCGTCCGTCGCCGCGGGCCCGGCTACTGGCCCGGCTGGACCAGCCCCCTGAGGTCCATCAAGAACTGCTGTCCGCCGGGGACCATCATCACCTGCACCTTGTCGCTCAGCTTCTGGATGTAGGTGTAGGTCAGCACCGGCTCGGTCAGCGACTGCGCCAGGCGCTCGTTGGCCTGGGCCTGGCCCTCCGCGCGTTCGATCGTCGCCTGCGCCTCGCCCTTGGCCTCGGCCACCCGCTGCTCGGCCTGGATCCGGCGTTGCTCGAGGATCTGCTTCTCGGTCTGCACTTGCTGCTCGGCCACCTGCTTGAGCTCGATGGCGCTCTCGTACTCCGGGCTGAAGCGGATGTTGGAGAGGTAGATGTCGTCGACGACGATGTGGTAGCGCGACAGGTTCTCGCCCAGCGCCTCGCGCGCCAGCCGGCGGATCTCGTCGCGTTCCGAGAGGATCGCCGTCACCGGGTATTGCGGCACGACCTCCTTGATGAAGTCGTTGAACGCCGGGTCGATGACCTTCTCGGCGAAGTCGAGCCCGACGGTGCGGTACAGGTCGTAGGCCATCGTGGGGTCGATGTGGTAGTTCATCGTGCCGGTCAGGCGCACCGCCTGGTACTCCTTGGACGCGGCGTCGATCTCCTGGAAGGGGTGCGGCTGGACGCGGATGTCGACGATGACGACCTGCTCGGCGATGGGGGTGACGATCTGCAGCCCCGCCGGCAGCGTCCGCTCCTCCACCCGGCCGAACCACGTGACGACGCCGACGTGGCCGGCGGGGACGATGACGACGAACGTGCGGATCAGGCCGAAGACCGTCACGATCAGGCCAACGGCGAACAGTGTCCGCCAGCGGGCATAGAGCACCGTCGACCCGCCGCGGCCTTGGGCGCTCGCGGCGCGCCCAGTGGCTGCCGCGGCCAGCGCGAGGATGATCAACATGGCGCCGATCATGAACAGGGAAGAGCTCATCGGAAGCGGGCCTCCTTGGCACCGGGATGGGCGGCGGCACGTGCGCCCAGGTCGATCGCGCACCGATCGACACCATGGCTTACGATGCGTGCCCCCGCCCGGTCGCGGAATCCCCGCGGCCGCCTCACGGCGTGACCCATAGGGATGGCGCCGCCTCGTCTCCCCCCCAGGCCCCCGACATGCCGCGGGGGGCATGCAACGTCGCATGCCCCCCGCGATCATCCTGGGCGCGCGAGCGCCCCGACGGCTTGCCGACCCGGCTAGTTCTGCACGAAGAACCAGATCTTGGCCACGCCGGCCGGGTTGTTGTGCTCGCCGCTGCAGAACTCGCAGCTCGACGTGCCGCCGTCGCCGGTGGACGTCACCGCCAGCGAGTGCCAGCCGTTGGCGAGCTGGCGTGTGTCCACGGTGATCGGCGTGAAGCTCTGGAAGTTGCCCGCCCGGTCGAACAGAATCCGCCCGGCGGACGGGGCGACCTCCGGCCACGAGCCGACGGCCGGGATGAAGTGCGACTTGTCGAGCGCCACCTGCAGGTGGTTGCTGGTCTGCTGGGCGCGCACGTTGAACGTGTGGACGCCCGACACCGGCGCCAGCGGGACGCACTCGATCACCGCGTTGGTGTAGCCGAACCCGTCGTACCAGCCGCGGCCGATCAACGAGCGGTTGTTGCACCAGCGGTTGTAGTTGTTGCCGCCCCCGCCGCCGCCGTTGACGATGCGCAGCGGGATGCCGCTGGAGTTGAGGAACCGCTTGCCGTCCGGGCTGTCCGACGTCGCCCGGATGCGGATCTCGCGCCAACCGTTGGTCATCTTGGTCGTGTCGAGCGACACCGGCACGTTGAACGCGCAGTTGGTGCTCGTCCGGCCGTCGTACGGGCAGCGCAGGTTCAGCGGGATCCGCTTGAAGACGCCTTGGTCGGTGTCGATCCGCAGCTCGAACAAGTGGCTGGGGTTGTCGTGCAGCACGATCCGGACGTCGAAGTCGAGCGTGCCGGACACGTCCTGGCCCAGCGGCAGCATCGCGGCGGCGTGGATGTGGCCGAAGTTCGGCGCCCACCACGCCTGGAGCTCGATCGGGATGCGGCGGGCGTTGAACGTGCTGTCGGGCACCTGCCGCCCCGGCGGATCCTGCGGCAGCAGCCCGCCCGGCCCCGGCGTCGACGTCGACGGCGCGATCGGCCGGGCCGTGGGCTCCACGGCCGTGGCGGTCCGCGTCGCGGTAGGCGCCGCCGGTTGCGTCGGGGTCCGCGTCGCGGTGGGTGCCGGCGGCTGGGTCGGGTCGGGCGGGCCGGTCAACGGCCCGCAGCTCAGCGCGATCTCGCCGGTGGATTGCGTCACGATCGTCAGCTTGCCGTTCGGGCACGTGACGCTGACGGACTCGCCCGGGGCGAGCTGCATGTCGTGGCCCCCGCCCGACGGGGTCGCGGTCGCCGGCGGCGGGTTGTTGCCGCCGGGTGGCGGCGGATCGGACGTGGCGCCGCGTGGATCCTCCGTGGTGTTGACCATGAGCGGCGGGCTGGCCGAGGCGGCGATGTCCGGCCACCGCACCAGCTTGTAGTTGTTCGCGCCGCGGTCGTTGGACCCGTCGTGCGCCACGAACAGCCCTTGCGGGAACGTCCCGTTCAGCGCGACGTTGGTCACGTCGATGCCGTCGGTGCTGCCCACGGCGTCGATGCCGTTGCCGGCGCCGATGGTGAACGACGTGACGAAGGCGTGCGGCGGCTGGCGATCGTAGACCGCGAACGTGCTGTCGCCCTGACTCGACGCCAGGACGTAGCCGCTGCCGCCGGGCCCGTAGTAGATCGCCACGCCCTCGACGTCAGCCTTCAGGTGGCCGCCGCCGCTGGTCCCGTCGATCTTGGTGCGCGCCGTCCCGTCGCCGGGCTCGGCACCGTACTTCCACAGGCCCACGCCTTCCTCGCCGATGTACAGCGCACCGGTCTCGTCGTCCGCGGCGCAGCCCTCGGTCTGTGTGCCGACGTCGAACGCACGCACCCGGACCCCGCTGACCACGCCGTCGAGGTCGCCGAGCTCCCACTGCTCGACCTGGCCGTCCTTGTCGTTGACGAACGCGTAGGTCTTGCTGCTCACCGGCGAGCGGTAGAGGCAGAAGCCATACGTCTCGCTCACGCCGACGGCGATGCCGGGCCCGCTGATGTTCGACATCTGGCGCGTGACCGGGTTCACACCGTACACCCGGATGCGGTTGCCGTTCTCGTCACCGGTGGCGACGATGTCGACGGTCGCGCCTTTCAGCGGGAACCCGTAGCGCACGTCGACGTTGTTGGGCTCGCCCCCGTTGACGAACTGGACTTGTGTGCCCGCCAGGTCCCAGCTGAAGAGCCCGGCGCTCTTGTCGGTGCCGATGATCATGCTCTGGGCCGGGTCGGTCGGGTGCACCCAGATCGCCGGGTCATCGGCGTCCTGGCTCACCGACCCCGTCTCGACGATGGGCGCCACGGTGCTGACGTCCAGACCGTCCGGCGCGCCGCCGGCATCGCCCAGGGTGACGTCGTCGTCGTCGTCGGCCCGCTCGTCCGCCGGCGCGCCCGGCGCCCGGGCGCCCGCCGCGGCCACGGGCTGGGCGCCGAGGTCGCGGATGATCTTCCAGGTCGACGGCGCGAACGCCAGGAGGTCGCCGTCCGTCACGCTGCACCAGGCGTCCTGCACGGCGTTGGCGGGCGCCTGGAACGCGCCTGCCGCCGGCCGGTTGGCGAAGCGCGCCAGATCGGGGGGGAGCGACCGCGCGTCACCGAGGATGGGCACGATCCAGGCGGCCAGCACGGCGCCGGCCACGAGGAGCGCTGCGGTTCTCAGTCTGGTCATGTCAGGGGCTCTCCTTTGTCAGGGGTTGGATGTCGGCCGGCTGGGCGGAGCCGGCGGTCCGGGACCGAGCGGTGGGGTTGCGGTCAAGGGCGGGTACGGGTGGCGCGATCGTGGGTCCAGTCCGTCCAACCCATGATCTTGCCGGACTGCGCGGGGGTGGTTGCCGTGAACCGCGTGCCGTACACGTGGTTCACGATCCACGGGACGAACTTGTCGTCCCCGCTCGTGGCTTCCGACGCCCAGCCCCCGCAGCGGGCGTCGAGACCATAGAGGTACGCCAGGGCGCGGCGCACGGCCTGTTGCTCCCAGCCCCAGGCGTCGTAGCCCTGGCGGTGCAGGATCTCGGCCTGGACGACCACGCCCTGCAGCGCCTCCCACGGGTAGCCCGTGTGGCTGGGGCACCCGGTGGTGAAGCCGGCGCCGCGGCGCATGTCGTCGGGGATGGCGCCGTCGATGTCGACGCCTTGCTTGGTGGCGCCGGCGGCGTTGATGCCGCGCGGCTGGGACGGGTCGCCCTGCCAGGACGTGTCGCCGTACGCGAAGCCCGCGTAGCTGGCGCGATCGCCGACGTAGCCCTTGAACACACGGGCGGTCCGGTCCAGATCGGCCCGATCGCCGAGATAGGCCGAGGCCGCCGCGCGGCTGGCGCCGCACATCGTGCCCCAATTGTTGGGGCGATCCTCGTGGCAGCTCACCAGCGAGCGGCTGTCGCCGAGCTTCTTCGTCCGCACGCCGGCCAGCCAGCCACGGAACGCGGCGTCCTCGGCGGCGGTCAGGCCGACGAGGTCCGCCGCGATGACGTACGCGGCGAGCTCGCGCCCGAGCGCGAGGCTGCGGCAGCTGCCGCCGGACTCGGTGCCCATGGCGCTCAGCACGGCGCGCCGGACATCGGTCCGATAGGTTTCCTCACCCGTCCGGGCGAAGACCAGGGCCTTGGCCAGCACCAGCACGTTGCTGTTGCTGTTCTGGTCGCACAGCGTCGGCGTGCCCGTGCCGCCGTCGGCGGCGGCGCGGAGTGCGCTCCAGGCCGGGCCGGACATCGGCAGGCGGCGGACCTCGTCGGATGAGATCCACAGGCCGGCCGACGGGCCGGTCGGCGGCGCGGCCGCCGAGGTCGGTGCGAGTGTCGGCGTCGGCGCGGCCGCCAGCGTGGGAAGCGCGGTGTGCGTCGGGGCGGGCGTTTGCGACGCCACGGCGGTGGGCGGCCCGAGCGTGGGCGTCAGCGTCGGCGCCACGGCCAGATCGCACACGATGTCTACGCGGCCCGACTCCAGGCGGGTGATCCGCAGGTTGCCCGCGGGACAGCGCAGACGGGTGGTTTCACCCAGCTCGAGCGGCATGGTGCGCGAGCCAGGATCGCCGCCCGCCGGCGTCGCCGAGGGCGACGGGCTCGTCGCTTCGGCGAAGCCGCCGGCCGGCGGCGATCCCACGGAGACGTGCGCCACGGCGGCAGCGCCCCTGCCGCCGTGGGCGAGGTCGATCGGGCCCTGGCCGCCCGCAACCGCGGGCGAGAGCCATGCCACGACCACCGCCAGCCTGAGCGGGCTGGCGGAAAGGCGGGACGGAACCATCTCAGCACTCCTTGATCCAGAACGGAATCAAGAGCAGCGGCGACGCCGGCCGACCGGGTCGGAACCCGAGGGTCGGCACGGCGGCGCGGCGGGACCGCTGCCCGGAGCGCTGACCGTAGCGTATGGGTGGGGGGTGACGTCAGGGACGGGATTGCAGGAATGATGACGGCCCGCGCGGCGGCCCGATACGGGGTGGGAAGCCCGCGCGGGTCACACGTGGGGCTCGCGACGGGGGTGCGACGGACGGGCGTCGGACGGGGCCGGCAACGGGTGTTGACCGGTGCGGCGGGCCACGCGCGCCCGCGGCTGGAAGCGGAGCAGCGTTGAGCCCCGATGCGCCGAGGGCGCCTACGGCGCGGGCGGCGCCACGGCCGGCGGATCGGCGACGACCTCGCCCGGCGCAAAGCCATGGGTGAGCGTCCCGAAAGCGATGTCCTGGTCGGGTCCGGCGGCGGGGACCTGGAGCTGCGGCGCCCAGACCTCGGTGTGGCCAAACTGGCCATGCCGGTGGTAGTAGCGGTAGGCGACGTACAGCGCCGACTCGTGCCGCCACTCGGTACCGGCGTCGACGATGACGGCGTCGATGGCGCGCTCGACCGAGCCGCGGCCCGGCCAGAGGCGCACGGTGCGCGGCCGGCCGTCCGGCCCCTGGAATGGGTGCTCCGGCACGTCGGTCGGGTCGATGTTGTCGTAGCACGCGCGGTCGCCGCGCCGCAGCATCAGCTCGCACTGCTGCACGAGGTTGCCGAGGTGCACCTGCGGGTAGTTCTGGTACTCGCCGTTGTAGCGCGGGACGTTGCAGAACTCCTCGCGCCGGGCATCCTCGGGGATGATGCCGGCCGGCGTGATCTGAGACTTGACCGCCGGGAAGGCCAGGCTCTGCTGCTCGCCGGACAGGTAGTCGCAGCTGTCGTTGCTGGCCAGCTCCACGCGGTAGCCGTTCATCCGGTCGAGCGCCAACTTGTTCGCGTAGGCGTAGGCCTGGCCGGGGGTGAAGCGGAGGTCCCGCCCGCCGTCGATCTGCGCCGGCTGGCGATGCACCAGCGTCACCTCGGGGCGGTCCCACAGGTAGTCGGCGATGTAGGCCGTGGCGTTGGTGGCGGCGGCCCCCCAGTTGGACTGCCGCGCGGCGGCGGTCTCCGAGACGGCGTAGTACGGGTTCTTGACCAGCCAGTTCTGGAAGAGCACCTTGCACGGGCCCGTGCCGAGGCTGTCCTCGCCGTACACCGTGCCCGTCGGACCGTCACACGTGCGGCCGGCCCAGTAGTCCTCGATGAGGTCGGCGGCGGCCACGAGCTCCGGCGTCCCCCAGCCGAAGTTGAGCTGGCATTGCTGGCCGTCGGCCTCGTAGTTGATGGTGCGCACGCGCGACATGATGGTCTGGAGGATCACCACGACGGCCTCGGCGTAGGCCGGGTCGCCCGTGAGGTGGTACGCCAGGGCCTTGGCGTAGACGACCGTGTGGCCGGACTCCTCGTCCATGAACTTGGGGCTGTCGGCGCCCGAGCACTTTACCCGGTCCTTGAGCCCGCTGGTGCTCCACTTCTTGTCGGCCCATTCCAGCGTCAGCGCCACGGCCGCGGCATAGGGCTCGATGCCCGCCGCGGCCTTGCGGCGCACGGCATCGAGCTCGCCGGGCGTGGTCAGATAGCCGCGCGAGCGCGACGGTGGCGCCGGGGAGCCGGCAGGCTCCGGCGTCGACGATGGGGTGGGCGGGGCCGTGGGGGTCGCCTCCAGCGTCGGGATAGGCGGCGCCGTCGCGCTCGCGGGCACCGTCGCCTCCGCCGTGGGCGTCGAGGTTCCCGTCGCCCGTGATGTCGGGCGGGCCGTGTGGGCGCCGACCACCGTCGCGGCGTCGAGCACCAGCGGGACGAAGACCGGCGCGCCACCGCCGGACGCCACATGGGCCGCGCGTTCCGGACCGCCGGCCACCGCGCCCGTTGCGCTCCGCGGGACGTCGCCCGTGGGCACGCCGCACGCGAGGGCTGCGGCGCAGGTGCCCGCGGCCAGGCCCCAGACCGCCAGGCGCCACCGGACCGCCAGCCCGTGGTCCGGGGCGGCCGCGCCGCGGCCGGGCAATCGGATCGCTTGATCGGGGGGTGGGCGCATCGTCTCTTAAGACGCCGTGCGAGATATTAAGGATACTGTGGCGTGCCCGGCACGGTCGGTACCTTGCGGCGGCCCGGCGGACGCGTTATGATCTCGACGGCGATGCCAGGCGTCGACCGATCGCCGGTGCCCGCCGCCCGCGGGGCCCTGCCCGGTGCGGGCGATGCATGCTCAACGAGGAGACAGCCCATGCGAGTGCCAAACCTGGCGTGGATCGGACTGTTGGCGGGGTTGACCGCCGGCTGCGCCGCGCTGAACCAGGGCGACCTGTCGCCCACGCCCGACGCGGGCGATGCCCGGCCGGCGGCCATGGGCGAGCCTGGCGACGGGGCGGGCACGGCCGCCGAGCCGGCGTCGGCGGCGACGACGGTGGACGCATCGGCGCCGGGCGGCGACGCGGAGGCCGCGCTCGATCAGCCGGGCGCGGCCGATACGGCCGCCGAGGCGTCCACGG
>CAYQBA010000012.1:0-45661 GCA_964415605.1 uncultured Anaerolineales bacterium
GGCTGGCGGCCGCGGGGTCGTTCGGCGCGCTGCCGGCGGTCGAGGGCCTCGTCGGCCGCATCCAACGCTTCGCCGATCGCCTCGACCAGACGACCCTCGGCTACGGGGCGTGGCTGGCCGACACGGCGTTGACGGAGGCCGCCCGCGAGGGCTTGACGGCGCTCGACCGCGACCTCCTCGCCGCCGTCGACGACGGCGTGGCCGCGCTCCAGACCCTCCGCGCCGACCCCGCGCATGCCGCGGCGGACGCCGCCATGCTCGGCGCTTTCGTCGACGGCTGGCACGCGCTGCTCGACGGGCGCCGCGCCGTGCTCGAGGCGCCCGTCCCGCCCGCGGCGCCCCCGCCGGCCTCGGTCATGGCGGCCGCGGTCGGCGGCCGCGTGGCGATCCTGGGCGAGGCCCACGCCGTCACGGGCCGCTGGCGGTGGGATCGCGGCGACCGCGCGCTCGTCCTCGGCGACTCCGGCGCCGGCCTGCGGCTGTGGGAGGACGTCGGCGGTGATCGCGTGCTGTTCGAGGCGCAGCCCATCCCGGTCGACGTCCCGCCGCCCGAGACCGTCGCCACCGCCGAGGAGACCTTCACGCGGCGGTGGTCCGACGACGGCGGGGCGCTCGTGCGCGACGCCGGCGGGGTCCGCCGCGCGGCCGGCGAGCGCTGGTGGTACGCGGGCGATGCCGGCGGCCGCTTGTGGGTCGAGCGGGCTCCCGACGGCGCGCGCGTCTGGCGCGGGTTGCCGCTGGACGGCGCCGAAGCCGCGGTGATATAGTGTGCCGCCAATCACCACCCAAGGAGCGAGCGCCATGGCCATCCTCGACCTCGTCGAATGGGCCAACCCCACCCCCAGCGAGATCGTGCACCGTATCCCGGAGGGCGACTCCGGCGAGTTTCGCCTCGGTTCGCAGCTCGTGGTGCGCGAGAACCAGAAGGCGGTGTTCTACCACAACGGCAAGGCCGCCGACGTCTTCGACCCGGGCCGCTACACCCTCGACACCGAGAACATCCCCATCCTGTCGTCGCTGATCGGGCTGGTGTTCGGCGGCAAGTCGCCCTTCCGGACCGAGGTGTACTTCGTCAACCTCCGCACGTTCCTCGACCTCAAGTGGGGCACGCCGCAACCGATCGCGCTGCGCGACCCCGACTTCGGGCTGGCGCGGCTGCGGGCGTTCGGCACCTTCGCCATGGCCGTCGAGGAGCCCGCGCTCTTCGTCAACAAGATCGTCGGCGGCCAGGGCCTGTACACGACCGCCGACATCGTCGGCTACCTGCGCGGCATCGTCACGGCCCGGCTGGCCGATATTCTCGGCACCCTCAAGGTCGGCCTCCTGGACCTGCCGTCGCAGTACGACGAGGTGGCGGCCGCGCTGTCCGCTAGCCTGCGCGAGGAGTTCCAGGCGCTCGGCCTGACCCTCAAGTCGATGTACGTGACGAGCATCTCGACGACCGAGGAGACCCAGAAGGCCATCGACGAGCGGGCCGCGATGGGCGCCATCGGGAACATCGACGCCTACCTCAAGTTCAAGGCCGCCCGCGCGCTCGAGCCCGGCGCCGGGGGCGGCGGCGCGGGTGACGCGGCGGCCGTCGGCATGGGGCTGGGCGCCGGCGCCGGGCTGGGGGCGATCATGGCCCAGATGATGGGCCAGGCCATGCAGCCCGGCCGCGCGGATGCCACGGCGGCCAAGGCCGCCGACGCGCCCCCGGCGTCGCTGGATGACGTGTTTACCGGGCTGCAGGTCCTCGTTCAGCGCCAGCTCGCCGTCCCGCAGGCCGACCGGGCCGAGCTCGTCGCGGGCCTCGCCGGCCTGCAGCAGGCGCTGGCGGCGGCCTCGCCCGACCTCGAGCGCGTCCGCGCGGCCCGCGCCGGCATCACCGAGCGCTGGCCGTGGATCGCCGACGAGCTCGAGGCCGCGTTCAAGCAGCCGGCGGTGACGGCGGCCCTGGTCCGCGCCGCCAGCCTGTACACCGGCGGGGGGTGACGGTCGCCTGCGGCGGGCTTGCACCATCGCCGGAACCACCGCTTGTGGTGGCCAGCCCGCTGCGCGCCGACGGTCGCAGCGGGCGATCCGACGCCCACGGGCCGGAGCGCGCCGTCAGCCGTCCCCGCGCCGCGCCACAACGTGATGGTCGGTGCCGGTGTCCAGCGGCACGCGCTGCCCCGCGGCATCGTAGAGGCCGATGATCAAGCGGTCCCATTCGGAGGCGGCCGGCAGGTCGTACGCGTCGCGCACCCCGTAGCCCGGCACCCACGTGTCGGTCGGGTTGGCGCCGTCCCCGGGGCGCCGGTCCACCTGGCCGACAAGCCGCCCGCCACGGTCGAGGAGCTGGACGAACGTCGTCAGGTCGCGCTGCACGGGGGCGCGTGTCCGCCACTCGACGACCAGGCTCCGGGGCATTCCCCGCGGGTCGGCCCGCATGTCGGCGCGTGTCAGGACGATCCCGTTGGCCCACGCGGCGAGCGCCGGGCGTTCGGCCGACGCCGACGGGGCGGGCGGCGACGCGCGCACCATCACGTGGCCCAAGACGGCCCGATCGCCCGCGGGCCGGCCGCCCTCGCCCAACACTGCGCGCCGTGGACCGCCCTCTGGATCGTAAAAGCCGACGCTGAGGATCGCGAGCGTGTCGGTGGCGACGGCGGAGATCGCGAGGTCGACGGCATCGGCGAACACGGCGCCGGGCTCCCACTGCACCGTCGGATGGCGCCCACCGGCGGGAACGCCGTCGAAGCTGCCCAGGCGCCGGTCGGCGGCGTCGGTCACGTGCACGAACATGACCGCCGGGCGCCGGTCCATGGCGTCCTCGCCGCGCAAGTACAGCGTCACCGGCAGCCGCCCTCCGCTCGCCACGCTGCCGCCATCCGGGAGGTCCGCGCCGACCACCGTGCCGACCCCGTCGAACCGGGCGTCCACGGCTCGGGCGGGCGTGATCGGGCCGCGGATCGGCGGGGGGATCGCATAGGCGCGCGCCAGGGTGAAGGCCTGCCACACGGCGAGGCCCAACATCAGCCACGGAACGCCGCGCTCGACCTGTGACCGGCGCCCTGCCGGCGCGAGCGCCGACCAACCCAGCACCGCCAGGAGCGCGATCGCCGGCGCGGCCGGGAAGAGCAGCCGGCCCTGGCTGGCGGCCGTTACCGAACGCATGTAGTTCAGGATCCCCGCCAGGACGAGGGTGAACCAGACCGCGGCGATCGGGGCGGCCGGCCACCCGTCGGCCAGTGTCCGCCGGCGCCATGGGGCCACGGCCAGGCCGATGACGGCGAGCCCGGCCATGGCGTCGACGACGCGGAAGTAGGCCGCGGGCGCCACCACCCCGTAGCCGAAGACGCCGGTGTACGATCGTGTCAGCCAGGCCGCTTCCCGCAGCACCGTTCCCCAGGCCGCGGTCTGGCTGCGGTTGTTCTCCGGCATCAGGGCGCGGGTCAGGTCGGCCGGCACGAGCGTGCCCCAGCGCCACAGGCTCTCGGCGTACCACCAGCCGGCGACGAGCGTGAAGCCGGCCGCCAGCCCAACGGCCGCCCACCCGGCTGCCCGCCACGCCCCCGGCGCGCGCGACGCCGGCCGATCCCGCCGCTCCCGCCACGCCGACCACAGCCACGTCAGGCCCAGTGGGGCCAGCACGACGAGCCCGGTGTACTTGGTCAACGCGGCCAGGCCGGCGGCGGCACCCGCCAGCATCCACCGCCAGCCGCCATCCCGGCGCGCCGCGACCGCGCCAGCCCACAGCGTGGCGGCGCACATGGCCGCGGCCCAGGCGTCGTTGGTGATCGTCGCCGACGAGAACACGAACTGGGGGTTGAGGCCGACGACGGCGGCCACGGCCAGCGCGGCCGCCGGCCGGTCGGGCAGCATGCAACGCACCCATGCCCACGTGGCCGCCGCCGCCAGGAGTCCGCCGAGCAGCGACACCACCGCGGCCAGGCGGGCGGGAACGAAGGCCCGGGCGGGCGCATCGGGCGGCGTGTACGTTGCCCGGTGGCTGAGGCCGGGGTAGTGCGGGTTGCGCGGATCGAGGCGCGCCACGCCGGCGACGTCGACGTCGAACGGGAGCAGCGCGAGCGCGGCCAGCGTATAGTAGAGCGGCGGCTGGAGGACCAGCTCGTGCGAGATGTGGGCCGTGGCTGCATCCAGCGGCGGCCGGCCCGGGTGCACGCGCAGGTAAACGGCGTAGCGGTAGTGGGCGCCCGCGTCGGGTCCCTCGAAGGGTGGCGTGAACGCCATGTAGGCGCCGGCGACGATCGCCATGGCGCACAAGAGCCCGGCGAGGTCGCGGTATTCGGCGCGAAGGCGCCTTGAGACGGCAACAGGCATGCGGCTGAGGATATCACACGCTGGCGGCCACGCCGGGAGTTGGTGGTTCGCGACCGTCGGTGCTATCGATTGTTGCGGCGCCGACGTACGGGGCCCGTCGTGCGCACCACGCACCCGAGCCCGGAATGCTCCGCCGCCAGGTCGAGGCGCATCGTCGACCCGCCGTCGCCCCGAGCTCCCATCCCTGCATCCTGCCACCTGATCCCATGCGCACCTTCCTCGAGCTGACCCGGGCCGGCATGCCGCCCCTGCCGCCCGACATGGCGGACGACGACGTGCGCTTCCCCGAGTCGCTCGTCGCGCACTTCGTCGCCGCGTTCACGGCGCACGGCATGGTCGTGTTCGACCCGTTCGCGGGCTACGGGACCACGTTGCGGGTCGCGGAGCGCATGGGCCGGCAGGGCTGGGGCCTGGAGTACGACGCGCGCCGGGCGGCCTTCGCCCGGATCGGGCTGGCGGCGCCCGAGCGGCTGATCCACGGCGACGCCCGGGCGCTGGGCGCCTACGACGTCCCGCCCGTGGACCTGGCGCTGTCGTCGCCGCCCTACATGCTCCGCGAGGACCTCGAGAACCCGTTGACCGCCTACACCACCCCGGGCGCGGGCTACGCCGCCTACTTGCGTGACCTCCAGGCGGTCTACCGCGACCTCGCGGGCAGGCTGGCGCCGGACGGGCGCGTCGTCATCGAGGTCGCCAACCTCAAGAGCGCGGCCGGCGTCACGCCGCTGGCGTGGGACGTCGCGCGGCACGTCGGCGACGTCATGGCGTTCGAGGGCGAGGTCGTGATCGGCTGGGACGACTACGGCTACGGCTACGATCACAGCTATGCGCTCGTGTTCCGGGCGCGCGATGCGGGTGACCCCGGCGGATAGGTCGGAGGCGGGGCGCGGGGAAGGGGCGCGTCCGGCTAGCGCCGCGTGCTCGCCGAGGCGCGCCGCACCCACGGCAGGAACACGTTCCACCGCGTCGGCCGGGGTGTCGCTGTCGGGGCCTCCCCGACCGTCACCGTGACCTCGCCGGTGACCGCCCCGTGCCGGGCGGAGATCCGCAGCGGCCCGGCCGCGGGGCCGACGGCCAGGCGCGCCGCGACCACGCCGCCGACCGTCGGGAGCGCGATGCTGGGGTCGCCGCCTGGCCACTCGCCGCGCTCGGCCGCCAGCGTGATCGGCCAGCGGTCCGCCACCGGGTTGCCGCAGGCGTCCGCCACGGTCACCGCGACGTCGGTCGCGCCGTCCCAGGCCACCGCGAGGGGATCCGCCGACACGTCGAGCCGGCCCGGCGGGCCGGCGATCAGCGTCGCGTCGACCGAGCGCGCAAGGCCACCCACGCGCGCCGTGACCGTCGCCCGTCCGGCGACGCGGCCGGCGCGCAGCGCGACCGTCGCCCGGCCGCCGAGCGTCGCGGTTTCGGTCGCCGCCAGGTCGCCGCCCGTGGCGGCCCAACCGACGACGCTCCCGTCGGCCACCGGGTTCCCGGCGCCGTCCGCGGCCGACGCCGTGATCTGGATCACGTCGTCACCGCACACCGTGGCCGTGTCGCCGCTGGCGGCCAGGGTGAGCACCGCCGCCGGCCCGGGGACCACCCGCGTGGTCCACGAGGCGGCGTTGTCCTCGGTGAACGCGTCGCGCTGCTGGCTCGTGGCCTCCAGCGACACCGTGTACGTCGTCCCGGCGCGGGCGTCGCCGGGCACCGCCGCCGCGATGCTGAAGCGCTGCTCCGTCCCGGGCAGGAGCGGCTGCTCGAGCGCCCAGCGGACCGTCTCGGCGGTGCGCGATGCCGGGGGCGGGTCGATCCGGTCGATGGCGAGGCCTTCCGGCAGCCGGGCCACCACCACAACGTCCGTGGCCGTGTCCTGCACCGACGCGTTGCGTACCGCGAGGTTCCACTCCAGGCGGTCGTCCGGCGCGGCGGTGCTCGGCCCGCCGGCGCTCGCCCGCAGGTTGACGCCCTTGAGGCGCGCGCCGGCCGTCAGCGCGGTGTTGTTGAAGCGCTCGACGTCGTGCGCCGCGGTGCCGATCTCGGCCAGGATCTGCAGCACGCTGTCGGCCGGGGCGTCGGGGTCGATGCCCAGCCACAGCCGGAACGCCTGGTTCTGGCGATACGGGCCGTCGAACGCCCAACGCAGCGCCGTCGCGGTGGGGTCGAACACGCCGATCGGGCGGAGCGACGTTCCGAACTCGGGTTGCCAGTGGTCAAAGGCCGTGAACGCCGGCAGCGTGGCGGTGATCACGGTGTCGGTGACCTGCGCCGCCTGGTGGTTGCCGAACGTCACGAGGTACGCCAGCTGCCCCCCCGGCCGGATGGCGCTGTTCTCGGCATCGAGCGTCACGTCGATGTAAAGGTCGGGCGCGTGGATCTCGCCCTTCTCGGATCGCACCAGGTCGACGGCCGACGCCTCGGCCGTCGTGGTGGTGATCGCCGACCGGAAGAACAGCGTGTCGAAGCCTGTCCACGGCGTGTCCGGCTCGCGTGCGACGTCCGCCCGCAGCGTCAGCGTCAGCACCTCGCCGGGCGCCATGTCGGGCAGCGACCATGTGTGGCGCGTGTAGCCCTGGCTCGGCGCCTTCGGCAGGTTGGCGCGTTCGGCGACCGGTTGGATCGGCCGCGAGCCGGCGACGTCGCGGAGCCTCACCCGGTCTTCGAGGGCGGTGCCGAGCACCACGCCGCGCGCGGTGGCCAGGCCGGTGTTGCGGGCGGCCACCACGTAGGTCACGGCGTCCCCCGGGAAGATCTGCGCCGCCGGCGCCGCGCCGCGCGGGCCGCTGAGGCGGCTGCCGAGGCCGAGATCGGTGGGCTGGACGTGCACCGTGGCCTGGCCGCGCAGCGCGCCGACGATCGCGGCGATCGCGACGGCGCCCGGCGCGGGGCCGGCGACGAACGTCGCGCCGGCCAGGCCGCCCGACGTCGTGGTGGACGCGGGCTCGAGGCGCCCTCCGGTGGCCTCGAAGGCCACACGCAGGCCGTCCGCGGCGGGGTTGCCGAAGCGGTCATCGACGCTGGCCCAGACCAGGGTCCGGCCGTCGTCGACCGGCACGTCGGACCGCTCGACCGACAGGCGCACGGTGGCCGGGGCATCGGGGTTGAGCGTCACCCGCACGCCGCTCGCGACGTCGCCGGCGCCGGCGGTGATCAGGAACGAGCCGGAGCCCGTGTGGCGCCATCGCGCCGTGGCCGTCCCCCCGGCGGGGCCCCCCGCCGCCGGCGCGAACACGCCGCTCGGCGCGCCGAGCGCCACCGCCGTGCCGTCGCGCACCGCGTTGCCGAAGGCATCGCGCGCCTCGATCGCCAGGGTCACGGTCTGGCCGGCGGTGGCCGTCGCCGGTTCGGGCACGATCCGCACGCTGTCCGGCGCTCCCGGCCGCACCTGGACGGTCAGCCGATCCTGGGCCGACTGGGCCTGGGCGGTCAGCATGGCCGGGCCGGCGACCGCCCCCGGCCGCCACGTGAAGACGGCCCGGCCGCCGCGGGTCGGGGCCGACGCCGGCTGCACCTGACCGACGCTGGCGGAGAGCTGCACCGACACGTCGTCGACCACCGGGCTGCCGGCGGCGTCGCGGACATCGGCCACGACCTCGACGGCCGCCCCGACGCCCACCTCCGGCGGCAGCCCGAGCTGGACGGTGCGCGGTGGGCCGGCGACCACCCGCAGCTCCGTCTCGGCGGCGTTGTCGGCGGGCGCGCCGTCGGCCGCCGCCGAGCCGATCACGGCGTGGTTGATCACGGCGGCGCCCGCGGCTACGCCTGCCGCCAGGCGGGCCTGGACCTGGATCACGCCCTCGTCGCCCGCCGGCAGCCGGCCGAGGTCCCACGTCAGTCTCCCGTCCCCCATTACCGTCGCCGCCGGGTTGGCCGAGACGAACGTCAGCTCGGCCGGCAGCGTGTCGGTCACGCGCGTGCGGGGCGCCGCGCCCGAGCCGCGGTTGGCATAGGCCAGGGCATACGCCACCACCGCGCCGGCCGCCGCCTGCGGCGGCCCCTGCTTGGTCAGGCGCAAGTCCGGAATGACCACGCCGAGCGGCGCGGCGATCGCGACGTTGTTGCCGAGGTTGGCGTCGATCGTAATGGCGTCGATCTGCACCACGTGGAGCACCGTGCTGCCGCCGACCGCGTCGGCCGGCACCCGCGTCACGAGGTTGAAGGACGCCGTCCACACCCCCGGCGCGTCCGGTCGGCGCCAAACGGCGCCGTCGGCGAGATCGGTGCGCGTGAAGCCGTGCGCCGCCGCCGTGTCGCGCACCCACGTGGCGCCGGCGCCCAGGGTGGCGGTGACGACCACGGCTTCGGCGGCGGATTGGCTGACGTTATGGAGCGTGATGGTGTGGGTGACGAGCTCGCCGGGCCGGACGTCGCCTGCCGCCGAGCCGATCTCGGCGCGCAGATCCACGGGCGCGACCGTGACGACGTGCGTGGCCGCGTTGTCGTCGAGATCGTCTTCCGGCGCCGGCGCGCGCGCCGCCACGTGGACGGCCGGCTTCGTCCCGGCGGCGGTGTCCGAGGGGATGCGTGCGGACAAGTCGAGGCCGTGCGCCTCGCCGGCGCCGAGCGACGCGATCGTCCAGCGCACGGTGCCGGGCGCGACGAGGACGCCCCCATCCGACGCGCCGACGAACGCCAGCGGCGCCGCGAGCGTCGCCGTGACGACGACGTCGCTGGCCGCGACCGCGGCCGTGTTGGAGATGGTGACGCGGACGTCGACCCGGCCGCGCGGCGCCGCGTGGGAGGGACCGCTCAGCGCGACCGCGAGGTCGGCGTCCGCGGCCGGCGACCGATCCGCGCGCGCGCCGTGGCGCAGCGCGCCGATCCCCACGGCGACGATCCCCACGGCCACGACGGCGGCCATGCCTGCCGCCACGCGGGTGAGCATCGAGGAAGCCCGAGCCATCCGGCCGGCGGCATGCAAGACGGCCCGCGACCGGACGCGAGCGTCGATCGCGGGCCCTGACAGGTGCGGGCTCACGGATGGATCGGGTCTGTGCATGGCATGCGCAATCGGCTCACGGGCCAAACTCGGCGACGGGTCGCGGGACGCGCCGGGCGACGGCGAGGATCGATACCGGCACCCGCCGGCCGCGGGCATCATACACCCGGCCGGCGTGCCGCGCCGCCCACCCGATAAGACGTCCGGCATCTACCGTCGTTACGGCGAGGATCGCATCGGGCTCCCACCCGACCACCGGGGAACGGCGCGCAGGTCAATAGACACGCCGGGCGATCGGCAGGTGCACGCGGGCCCGTTCCGGCACCACCTCGGCCCAGGCCGCGAACGCCGTGCCTTCCGCGTCGGTCACCCGCATCGCGTTCACCACGTGCGCCTGCGCCGAGAACCGAGCCTGGAACCGCAGGCTGACGGCGCCGCTCGGCGCGAGCCGCCCTTCCCAGCGCAGGCTGCGCGAGGCTCCGTCCCACGCGGGGGCCGCGCCGGCCGATGCCAGCGCCGAGCCCTCGACGTACGTCAACCCGTCGGGGAGCGCGTCGGTGACCGTGATGTCCGCCGCGCGGGGGCCACCGTTGACGGCGCGTACGTCGAACGTGATCACCGCGCCACCGCGTGCCACCCGCGGAGATGCCCGCAGCGTCGACCGCGACAGGTCGGCGGCGTCGACGCGCGCGGCGTTCCACACGTCGGCTTGCGGCACGCTGCCGCTGCGCGTGCGGACCGCCGCGTGGGTGGCGACACGGGCGCCCGTGGGCAGCTGTGACCCCAGACGCAGCGACCACGTCAGCGCCCGCGGCGCGCCAAGCCCCACGCCGCCCCGCCAGCGCGCGGTGTGCGATGCCGGATCGTACGCCCAATCGGGGCCCAGCGCGGCGCCGCCGACCGTCGCGCCGTCCGGCACGTCCACGTCGACCTCGACGTCCCGAGCATCCACCACGCCCCGGGCGGTCAGCGTCAGCGTGTAGTGCGCCGTCGATCCGGCCGTCAGCTGAGCCGGCCACCTGGCCATGCCGGCGCCGAGCACCAGGCGGTTGGCGACGGTGCTGGCGCCGAACGACCGCTCCGCGCCGCCCGCCGTCAGGCGCACGACGTGCCCGACGGCGCGGTTGGCGTCGAGCGCCTGGCCTACTCTGGCCGGCACGGTGAGCCACGCCCAGGCATGGGGCGGGTCGAGCACCGTCGTGCGACCCGCGCGCACCAGGTCCGCCGGCACCGCCAGCGTGTGGCCGTCGGGCGCATGTAAGCCCACGAACGCGCCGCCGACATCCGCCGCCGGGCCGTAGCCCAGGCCGATCCGCCCGCCCGCCATCAGCTCGGCCGTGATCCCGGCCGCGGGGTTGCCGGCCGCGTCGGGCCAGGCGATGATGGTGCGATCGCCCAGGCGGCGAATCGACGGGGCGGCGGCCGCCGCCCCTGGCGATCCATCCGGCCGCCAGCGCACCGCGATCGAAGGCGCGTTGGGACCGTCCGGATCAGGGCCGCGAGCGGCTCCTGGCGGCTCGGGAGCGGTGAAGCCGATAAGACCGTCGGTCAGCCAGGCCTCGGTGTAGACGTCGCCGTAAAATGGGAATGCCAGCCCCAGCCGCACGGGATCGCGCCGCGCCGTGCCCGGGTCCGCCGGCGGGACCGGCTGGCCCGGCGCGGGGGCGACCGCCGGGTCGCCGAGGCGCGGCGCGTACTCCGTCCCGTTGGCTGGGGGGACGCGCACGCGCCACGTCAGCGTTCCGGGATCCAACTGCCACGCACCACTGCCGGCTCGGATGGCCTCGCCCAGGGGGGTCAGCGTCGGGGCGAGGCTGTCCACCGCCTCGACCTCGGCCGGCGCGTCGCCGTGGTTGGCCACGAGGAGGGTCGCGCTGATCACGCCGCCCGATCGGGGCGCCGCCGGCCACAACACGATCCGCGACGTGTCGATGACGGCGCGCCGCACATCGACGGACCACACGGCGGTGCGCACGATGGTGGGCGGCGACCAGCCGTCGGTGACGGCGGCGATCAGCGCGCGCGGGCCGGGGGCAGCGTCGCGCGCGACCCGCAGGCGTACGTTCACGTCGCGTGTGGCGCCCGGCTCGACGGTGCCGGACCACGCGAACGATGCCAGCTCGTCCGGTGCTCCAGCCCCATCCACCGAGATCCCGGCCGGCAGGGGCATCGACGCTCGGGCTTGCGCAGCGACGGGGCCGACGTTGATCAGGCGCAGCGTCGCCGAGAGCGGCGCGCCCGCGACCGCGGTCGACGGCGCGTCGGCGAAGTGCGTCGCGCCGAGGTCCGGGCCGCCGATGAGGATGGTCGCGGTGCGGGTGACCACCTGGTCGATGCCGTCGTTGAGCGTGGCGGTGAGCACGTGCGTGGCCCCGCGCACGTCGGCGATCCGGCCCGCGAAGCCCACGGCGATGGGCGATCCCGGCGCCACGTCGCCCGACCACTCGACCCGCCGCAGGGTGCCATCGGCCCACGCGGCGGCTCCGGCCGATGCGGCGAGGGTCCCGGAGATCGGTGTGATCCCGTTCGGCAGCGTGAGCCGGGCACCGGCGCCGCCCGCGACGACCGGCCCCGCGTTCGCGATCCGGAGCGTGACCGTGACCGGCCCGCCGATCGATCGCCGCGGCGGCACGATCGTGACGGAGGATGGGTCGAGCGCGGGCGCCAAGGGCTGCACGCCGGCCGAGGCCGCTGCGCGGTGGGCGTCCGCGGTGAGGGTGGCCGTGATGGCGAGGCGACCTGGGCCCCGGCGCTGCCCGGACAGGCGGGCGTCGATCGCCCAGCGGCGTGCCTCGTTGGCCCCGAGCGGGCCCGACCACGCCACGGAGCCGCGCGGGCCCTCCATCCAGCCCTGGCCTGCCGCCAGCACGATCCCGGGCGCCGGGGCCACGTCGACGGCCACCGGACCGGCAGAGCGGCCGCCGCGCGCGGCGACATCCACCGTGAATGCCGCACCGGGTGCCACTGCGGCCGGTGCGGTCTCGATCGCCACCGACGGCGGCTCCAGCCAGCCGATCAGCCGGTCGAACAGGCGCGCCAGGGCGGCGCGGCCCCCCGCGCTCTCCGGGCCGAAAGACAGGTACACCCGCCGCCCATCGGCGTCGGCCGTGGCCAGCCCCGCGAGCTGCCCGTCAGGGAAGGCCAGCAGCGGCTGCACCGTGCCCGGGGCGGCCTCCGGGGCCGGGGCCACCGCGTCGGGCAGCACGCCCCGCCGCCCCTTCTCGGCACCGCCCGGCCAGGCGAGGCCCAGGCTCAGCCCCGCCAGCGGCCCCATTCCGGCGACCCGAAGGTCGCCCCCCGCCACGTCGCTGACCAGCGCGGCGCCGAGGATGCGGCGGTAGAACTCCGGCGCGAGGCCTGCCCGCCGCGGCGTGGCGGCATCGAAGGCGCCGACGTCTTGACCCGTCAGCAGCAAGCGCCCGCCTTGCGCGACATAGGCGGTCAAGGCGTTCGTGGCCGCCTTGTCGCCGCGAAGCAGGTCGAGCCGACCGGGAGAGTTGTAGCCATGAGACCAGATGACGACGTCGAACGCGGCAAGCTCGGCCGCGGTCGGCAGCGCGGCCACCCGATCGACGGCCCACCCCGCGTGCGGGTAGCCGGCGTCATCGAGGGCGCGGCGGATATAGGGGCCGATCCGCTCCTCGTCCCACGCATCGGCGTCGACGAACAGGATCCGCGGGGCCGCCGGCAATACGACGTCGAGCGTGATGACCGCACCAGGGGCGGCCGTCAGCGTGCGGGTGACGGCTTGATGCGCGTCCGCCGCGAACCGCAGCGTGTGGAGCCCTTCGGGCAGCGCGATCGCGTAGCGGCCGTCGGGATCGGCGGAGACGTCGATGCCCACCGCGCCCGCCACCTCGACGCGCGCATGCCGGGCCGATCCGCCCGCCGTCGACGTGATCATCCCGCCGACGACCGCGGCCGGCGCCGCCGGCAGCGGGACGTCGACGGCCAGCCGCTCGTCGCGGCGGATCTCGACAGACAGCATGCGCGACTGGTGGCCAAACGCTGACACCGCGATCCGCCACGTGCCCGCGGGCAGCGCGATGTCGAACCAGCCCTCGCCATCGGTTGTCGCCGACCACGGCGCCGCGGCCGGGCGCACGCCCTCGGCCGCGACGACGGCACCCGCGATGGGGTCCCCGTCCACATCGACGACACGGCCGGCCAGTCGACCGGCGCCGAGCGCGAGGGTGGCCGCGCCGTACACGTCGAGCGCGCCCCAGCCGGTGTCGGCATCCGGTCCCGGCGGCCCCACGTCGCGCGCTCCGGCTCGCAGGAACGCCGCCAGGTCGGCGGGCGTGAGCGACGGCTCCAGGCCGAGCAGCACGGCGGCGGCGCCGGCGGCATGCGGCGCCGCCATGCTGGTGCCATCGAAGACGGCAGTGCCCCCGCCCGGCCACGTCGACACCACGTCGACACCAGGGGCCACCAGGTCCGGCTTGACGCCGCCGTGGAAGCCTGGGCCGCGGCGTGACCGCCACCACGGCAGCCCGCGGCCATCCACGGCCCCGATGGCGAGGGTCAGGGGATGGCCCGCCGGCGCCAGCACGGTATCCCAGCCGCCCCCGGCATCGACGTTGCCGGCCGCGAAGACGGCGAGGATGCCGGCGGCGCGCCAGGTCTCGACGACGGTGTCGAACAGCGGGTCGGCGCCGTTGTCGAGGCCCCAACTGCCGTTGACGACGTCGGGCGCGAGGTCCGGGCGGGGAACCGTGCCGTCCAGCCGCGTCGGCGCCAGCATCCACTGCGCCGCCCGCAAGAGCACGGCATCCGTCGAATCCCCGTCGCCGTCGAACGCCTCAGCGGCGATCCAGCGCGCGCCCGGCGCCACGCCGTAGGCCACGTCGCCGAGGCGACCGGTGACAAGGCCCGTGACATGCGTGCCGTGCCCGTTCAGGTCGACGGGCTCGGGCGATCCCCGCGGCGACGTGAGGTCGATCCAATGGTGGTGGTGGCCACCCGGGCGACCGCGATACTGCGTTGCCAGGGCCGGGTGTCGCCAGTCCGCGCCGGTGTCGATGACACCGACCGTCGCCCCGACGCCCGTGGCCCCGAGCTCGCGCCACGCGCGCGGCGCACTGACAGCCTCGAGGTTCCAGCCGCTTGGCTGGGGATCGAGCTCGGTGCCAGATCGTCCCGCCGGGCGGGCGCCCGACGCATCGATGTGGTGTTCCCGGTCGGCCTGGATCGCGACCACGCCCGGGGCGCGCGCCAGCGCCTCGATCGCCGCGCGGCCGCCGGTGACCGCCACCACCCCGAATGCCGGGAAGCGCTCCACCGCGGACACCGCACCCGAGCGCGCGAGGTCGCTTAGCAGGCCATCGAGCGCGCCCGCGCGGGTGTCCCCCATACGTTGGAGGCGCCGCGTGGCTTCGACACGGGCGCCGCGATCGCGGGGCGGCGGACCGCCGACGGTCCTGGCGGGCGGGGCGAGCCGGACGATGAACCGCACCGGGCCGGAGGCTGCCGCCGATCGGACGACCGCCAGCCCATCCACCGGATCACGCGGCGAGCCGTGCGTGGGGCGCCCGACCACGCCCGATCCCGGAGGCGCGGGCACGGCACGTGCGATCGCGACCTGGGCGCCCGCCGGGCGCGGCATGACGGGCGGTGACGCGACCCAGACGCACGCACCGAGCCCGACGACGGCCGTGCGGACGACGCGTCCCGCGACGGCGCACGCGCGGATCGTCGCCGTTGCACCCGTGCGCGCCGGGCGACCTGTCATCGGTGACTGCCGGTCAGACACTGGCGCGACGAACAAACCCCTCGCGCCAGCCCGGGGGCCGACGCGAGGGGTGGGAGGATCGAACGGGCAGGCGCGTTAGTGCTGGCGGGCGCGCCGGCGCTCGAAGGAATAGCCGACCACGGCGACCGCGCCGAGCACGGCGGCGATGGCGCCGAGCAGGCCGGATGTCGGCAGATCCGCCACGCCCGTCGGCGGGAGGCGCCTGACGCGGTGCGCCTCGGAAGGCGCGGCGCCCGTGCGCACCAAGCCGAAGTCGATGCCCATGACCGTGTCACCGTTCACCTTGACCTTGTACAGCGCCGGCGTCGTGATCTTCCACTCCGGGCCGGTCTGAACGAAGACATCGTATTCGCCCGCGCCGAGGCCGTCAAAGCTGAACTGGCCCGTGCCGCTGCTGACCTGGTACAGGTCCAGCCCGCCGCCGCGCAGGTGCACGCCCACGCCGCTCATGCCCGGCTCGGACGGGCCGAGGCTGCCGTCCTGGTTCTGATCGCCGAAGACCAGGCCCTTGATCGAGCCGAGGCGCTCGGTGGTGGCGCGGTGCTCGTCGTCATCGTCGTCCTTATCCTCGCCGCCCGGCTTGGCGGTTGGCTTGGGGGTCGCGCCCGAAGGCGGTGTCACCGTAGGCTCTTCGCCCGTGGGCGTCTCGGTGGCCTGCGCCTGGCAGCCCTTCCAGAAGTGGAAGTCCTCGCGCGTCGAGCCGAGCTGGAAGTCATCGATCGTCAGCGTGCGCGAGGCGGACTCGTTGGGGCAGAGCTGCCAGCCGTCGGGCGCCTGCACCAGCTCGAGCGTGTACTCCTCGCCCTCGAGCAGCTCCGGGACCTCGATCTGCGCGCGCTGCAGGTTGGCTAGCGCCTCGGTGAAGCCGCTGGCGATCTCGGTGCCGCCCTGGTCCTTCACGATGAACTCGAGCTCGGGGAGCGGGTTGTCGGTGGCGAAGGCTTCGTCGTCGGCGCCGAACTCGCCGTCGCAGCCGGGGCAGTTGGCATCGCTGCCGCCGGCGACATCCACGAAGCCGATGGCGAAGATCGTGAGCGGGTTCTCTTGCGCCCGCACGGTCGAGTGGGTCGGCGCGAACAGGGCGGCCGCTCCCGCGACGAGCACGGCCGCTGCCAGCACTGCTCGCCATCGCAACGAAAGCATCGTCTGCATCTTCAAGCTGTCCTTTCCATGCGTGATCAGGATTCGTCGGGTCAGGCGAGGTCCGCCACCCACGCCAGGGTCGTGCCCTAGGTTTCCACATTGGGGCCGCGCCGATCACCGGCGGGCCGTTCTCCAGCGGCTGCGCCTGGCCTGGGGCCTTGGGCAACCCTTGCGACCACGGTCAAGCTGTTGAGGCCATGGCCACCTTGACAGGGGATCCCTCCCGAGGATGGGATCGGAGGCGGTTATGAATGCGTTATTATTATGCACAAAATAACCGCCGCCGTCAAGTCCCCGCGTGAAATTGGTCCAGGCTTTCCCGGAATGGCCCTCGGGTGGAGGGCGAGAGACCTCCCGCCAACGGAAAAATAACCGACCGCATTCTAGACCCAAGACGGCCAGTAGGGCAAATCGGTTACGCGGGAGTTAATCTCCTCGCCCTTGAATTGCCCGCCGCGGGGGATTTGGAGCGGCCTGCGGGGCCGTGAGCCGGGTTCAGTCGCGGGGGCGCGGCACCTGATACAGCCAGGGATACTGTTCGCGGGGGAAGGCAGCCGCCAGCCCGGCCGGGCCACAGTACGGACCGGGCACCAGCTGGTCGTCCATCCGGCGATCGAAGTCCGCCAGGCGCGCCACCGCGGCAGCCACGTCGACGTGCCGCGCCGCCGCTTCGGCCGCGAGATGGATGATCCGGGACCGCTTGCGCGCCTCGGTGGCATGGCTGGCCGGACCGCCCGCTTCCCCGGCCGCGAGGTCGTCGAGGTAGGCCCCCCAGGTGTCCACGAGGCTCTTGATCTCGCGCGCGAGGTGGCGGCCATAGGCGTCGGCGTGGAGCGTTCGGGCCGCGCGCAGGTCGTCTTCGCTCCGCCCCAGGGTGGCGATCTCGTCCGGCGACAGTTCGGCTTCGCGCAGGCGAAGCTCCCGCAAGAGGTCGAGCACGAACCCGATGCTGATCGCCGGCCGGTAGGCCGTGCCGCCGACGTTGACGTAGATCGGCAGGGTGAGGTCGGACCGATCGAGGAGGGCCGGCAGCCGCGCCACGGCCGCCCCCAAGATCTGGAGGTCGATGTGCGGGTTTTGGCTGAGGATCATGGCCGGTTCACACGGGGTCGAGCGCAGGGTTGGCGACACCCGCATGCCGCCCGGCATCGTCGACGATGCCGTTGGCCGGCCGCGCGGCCGGCGCTGCGGCCGCCGTCCGGGCCCGGACGGCGGCCATGAACCCGTCGAACAGCGGGTGAGGCCGCAGCGGGCGGCTCTTGAACTCGGGGTGGAACTGGCTGCCCACCATGTACGGGTGATCGCGGACCTCGGCGATGTCGACGAGGTCGCGCTCGGTGTACACGCCGCTCACCACCAGCCCGGCCTCCTTCAGGAGTGGGAGGAATGACGGGTTGACCTCGAACCGGTGGCGGTGGCGCTCGTGGATCAGGTCCGTGCCATACGCCGCCGCGGCGCGGGTGCCGGGCAGCACGCGGCACGGCCAGGCGCCGAGGCGCATCGTGCCGCCCATGTCGGTGATGTTCACCTGCTCGGGCAGGAGGTCGATCACCGGGAACTTCGTCGCGGGGTTGAACTCGGTGGAGTTGGGGTCGTCGTTGCCCAGCGCGTGCCGCGCCAGCTCGATGACCATCACCTGCAGGCCGAGGCACAGGCCGAGATACGGCCGGCCGTTCTCGCGCGCGAAGCGTGCGGCCCGGACCTTGCCCTCGATGCCGCGATGGCCGAACCCGCCGGGGATCACGATGCCGTCGGCTTCTTCAACCGTCTCCCAGTCGCGGCCGCGCTCGAGCGACTCGCTGTCGACCCAGTCGATCCGGACCCCGAGGCCGTGCTTGAGGCCGGCATGGTGCAGTGCCTCGCTGACGCTGAGGTAGGCGTCCGGCAGCTCGACATACTTGCCGACCACCGCGATGCGCACCGTCGGCTTGGGTGAGCGGATGCGGGCCACGAGGTCGTGCCATTCCGCCAGGTCCGGCGCCTCGTCGGCCAGGCCGAGGTGGCGGGTCACGAGCTGGCCGAGCCCGAACGCCTCGAGCTCCAACGGCACGGCGTAGATGGTGTCGAGCGTGACCAGCGGGATGACGGCTTCGCGGCGCACGTCGGTGAACAGGGCGATCTTGTCGCGCAGGTCCTCGGGCACGGGCAGGTCGGAGCGCGCGATGATGACATCGGGCTGGATCCCGATGCCCCGCAGCTCCTTCACGGAGTGCTGGGTGGGCTTGGTCTTGAGCTCGCCGGTGGCGCCGATATGCGGGAGCAGCGTGAGGTGGATGTACATGACGCGGTTGTGGCCCACGGCGACGCGCATCTGGCGGATGGCCTCGAGGAAGACGAGGGATTCGATGTCGCCGACCGTGCCGCCGATCTCGACGATGAGGACCTCGGCGTTGCTCTGGCGGGCCGCGAGCTGGATCCGGCGCAGGATCTCGTTGGTGACGTGCGGGATCATCTGAACGGTCTTGCCAAGGTAGTCGCCGCGCCGCTCGCGGGTGATGACCTCCTGGTACACCTGGCCGGTGGTGACGTTGGCCGCCGGCGGCAGGTCCTCGTCGATGAAGCGCTCGTAGTGGCCGAGGTCGAGGTCGGTCTCGGAGCCCTTTTCGAGGACGAACACCTCGCCGTGCTCGAACGGGCTCATCGTGCCGGGATCAACATTGACATAAGGGTCGAGCTTCTGCATCGATACGTGCACGCCGCGCGCCTTGAGGATGCGCCCGAGCGCCGCCGCGGAGATGCCCTTGCCCAGCGAGCTGACGACGCCGCCGGTCACGAAGATGTAACGGGTCTGACGCTGTTCAAAATCCACACGGTTCTCCTGGCACGCGAAGAGCGGGTTGGCCGGCGATGGTCGCCGCCGGGCACGGCGACCGCGGCCGCCACGCCAAATGCCCCGGCCGGGCGTGGGGGCGCCGGTGGGCTTGGAGTCGGGCCGCCGTATTGTATCACGGGCCGGGAGCGCCTGCGAGCGGCCGGGTCGTGCCGGCGCCCGCCGCCGGGGGTGCTATACTGCCCGACATGGACGATGGAGTCGCGCCGCGCCGCGCCCCCCGGCAGGCCCGGGGTCGGGCGCGGGTGGAGCGGATCCTGGCCGCGGCAGCCGAGCTCTTCGGGACGGTGGGCTACGAGGCCACGACGACGAACGCCATCGCCGAGCGGGCCCGGACGTCGATCGGCTCGATCTACCAGTTCTTCCCCAACAAGCAGGCCATCCTACAGGCGCTGGCCGATCGCTATCTGGCCGACCTGCGCCCGCTCATCGACGTCATCCTCGCGGATGACGCGGCGACGGACCCGCTGCCCGAGGTCGTCGACCGCCTGATCGACGCCCTCGCCGCCTTTCACGCCACCCGGCCAGCCTTCGTCCACGTCTTCCACCGCTCGCTGGGCTCGGCCGAGCTCGCCGCCTCGGCCGAGGACCTCAACGTGGCGATCGTGGACCGGCTGCGCGGCGTGCTCATGGCGCGCGATCCGGGCCTGGCGGCGCCGCACGCCGACCTCGTCGCCGCCGTCAGCGTAGAGGTCGTCAAGGCGATGCTGGCGCTGGCGGCGTCGGCGCCCGGGAACGCCGTTTTCCAGAAGCACGTCATGGTCGAAACCAAGCGGCTGTTGGTGCGCTACCTCCAGCCGGGGACGGGCGATGGCCCGGCGGCCGTTCCGATTGCCGGTGGCCCGGCAATGGGTTAATCTCCGGGCGCTGCGTTGACGTGGACGATCTTCAAGGAGGTGTGGTATGCGCGCACGGGGACCGGGGCGGGCCGGGTTGGCGGCTGTGCTCGGGCTGGCGGGTTGGGCGGCGGCGGGAACCGGCCCGCCGGTCGCGGCCGGGGTGTCCGCGGCGGGGCCCGCTGCCGATGCCCCGCGTCAGTGTCAGGCGCCGCGGCCGATCGCCCCGCTCGGAACGGACTTCTTCAGCGACGTCTCGGACGTCAGCGGGATCCGCGATCAGAACTTCGACCCGGACCCGCCTGAGACGATGGCCATCAACGACCACAGCCGACTCGGCTTCGGCGACATCGACGGCGACGGCTTCGACGACATCGTGGCCCATAACCTGTTCCCCAACCCGCGTCGGGGCATCCCGTTCGAGCACCTGGTCTTCCGCAACAACCGCGACGGCACATTCACGAACGTCAGCGACGCCTCCGGGCTGCGCGACCTTCAGGCCGGCTTCTTCCTCTTTGGCGACGTCGACAACGACGGCGACCAGGACGTGTTCGCCGGCCTCGATGATCCCATCCCGAACGCCGCGAGCCCCAACCCGGCCAACCGCCACACGCTGCTCCTCAACGACGGGCAGGGGCGGTTCACGCCCAAGCCCGACAGCGGCGTCGACGTCGCGTTCCAGGACCAGGCTGGCAACGTCCTGCACCTGACCGGCAACGCGGTGTTCGCCGACTTCGACGGCGACGCCAACCTCGACCTGTTCCTCGGCAACGGGCAGACGAGCTACGTCGCGCCCGACCAGATCTTCATGGGCAACGGCGACGGCACGTTCCGCCACGCGTCCGAACGGCTGCAGGGGCCGCTCATCCAGCGCCCGAGCAACGGCTCGGTGCACTGCGACTACGACAACGACGGCGACCAGGACATCTTCGTCTCGAACTACGGCATCAGCCAGGGGCTCGGCCACAACGTCCTGTGGCAGAACGACGGGCGCGGAACCTTCACCAACGTCGCCGAGGCGCGGGGCTTCCACGCGTTGGCCACGGGCAACTACCTCCTCTCCGAGACCGGCTTCGGCCGCACGCCCGAGCCCGGCAAGGACCGGGCGCAGTGGGTCGGGGGCAACGGGTTCGGCCTGCAGTGCGAGGACGCCAACAACGACGGGCGGATGGACATCTTCGTCACCAACATCTCGCACCCCGAGGCACAGGACTACAACCGGACGTGGAGCGACCCGTCGGCGCTGCTCATCAACCAGGGCCCCGACGGCGGATGGGCGTTCAACAACGAGTGGCTCGAGCGCGAGCTGCCCTTCAACGAGGGCGACGTCGACGGCGGGATGGTGGACTTCGACAACGACGGCCGGATGGACCTCTCGATCAGCCGCGACCGGAAGTACGAGACCAACTCCGATGGGTCGCCGCGTTACAGCCAGCCCGACCAGCTCGGCTGGTTCGGCCTGATGCACCAGGCGGCCGGCGGCGGCTTCAACAGCGTGGGCCTGGTCAGCGGCATCAACGACACGGCCAACACGCCGCCGGAGCTCCTGCGGATGAAGGGTGCCCAGAACCACGCCTGGAGCGACATCGACCACGACGGGGACCTCGACCTCCTGGTCGGCGGCCGCGCCGGCGGGCGCGCGGGACGGCCGAACTTCCTGTTCCGCAATGACATCGGGTCGCGCAACGACTGGCTGGCCGTGCGGCTCGTCGGCGACGGGGACAAGGTCAACCGCGATGCCATCGGCGGCCGGGTGGCGCTCGTGTACGGCGATCGGACCCTCTTGCGCGAGGTGAAGAGCAGCCGCGGCACCTACAACTCGATGGACACGCGGGTGCTGCACTTCGGGCTGGGCGATCTGGGCTGCGACTTCGTGATGCGCGTCACCTGGCCGGACGGAACCTCCGTCGATGTCCCGGGCGCGTCGATCCCGCGCAACACGTACCTGACGATGCGCTACGGGGCCTCCGCTCCGGAGCCGGTGGCGACCGCACCCACCCAGTCGCCCACCCCTTCGGGCACGGCGACCGCGACACCGTCGCCGACGCCCACACCGCCCGGGACGATCACGCTCACCGGTCGGGTGACCGGCGCGCTGACGGGGCAGCCCATCGCGGGCGCGACGGTCGCCGTGCAGGTGTGCCAGCCGCACCAGCCGTTCCAGGTCCAGACGGGTCCGGACGGCCGCTACCAACTGCTCGTCCCCGAGCCGTACCCGATCATCTGCCAGAGCTTCACGCTGTCGGCGCGCGCGGCGGGCTATCTGGCCGTCGAGCGCGCGATGACGGTGGCCGAGCTCATGCGCCAGCCGGAGCAGGACTTCGCCCTGCCTTACGACGAGACCGGGACGGCCACGCCGACGCCCACGCCGACGCCCGGCGGCGACGTCGTGGTCACCGGGCTCGTCCACGACGCCCATCTCGGAGCCAGCCGCCCGGTTGCCGGCGCCGTCGTCGCGATCGCCGTGTGCGTGCCGCACCAACCGTTCCAGGGCACGACGGGACTCGACGGACGCTACAGCGTGTTGTTGCCGGCGGCGTACGCCAACGCCTGCGCCTCGGTCACGCTGTCGGCGCGCGCGGCGGGGTATGCTCCCTTCGAGCAGGCCGTGGCGGTGGCCGATCTGCGCGCCAACCCGGTGCGCGACATCGCGCTCACGCCGGGCGACGTCGCGACGCCGACCGCAACGCCGACGGGTCCCCCGCGCCACTTCATCTATCTGCCGACGTTGGCGCGCAACCACCCGGGTCCGTGATCGCCGCCGGCGGATGCGGCCGGATGGAACCGGGCACGCACGGCGCGTGTCCATTGGGGCAGCGCAGCTTGGCACTGTCGCCTGTCGTCGACGCCGGGCGCCGACGCTGACGTGCGGAGCATGGATCGCGAAGACGAGCAAGAGAGGGAGACACGGGATGCTGGAGCGACGAGCCACGCGGCGCGACGCCGGGCGCCGACACCCCTGCACCCGCGGGGCCGGCGACCTGCGGTCATGGCTCACCCGCCCGGCGGCGTTCGCCGTCGCGACCGGGCTCGCTCTGGGCGTCGCGCCGGCGGCACCCGCCTCGGCCGCGCCGTCCAGGCAGGCCCTCGCGACGTGCTTCCCGCGCGTGGTCCAGCGCCTCGACCGGGTCGCCGCCAGCCTCGGTGAGCCCGTCGGGGTCACGATCGACGTCGAGCCCGGCTGCGCCGCCGAGACGCTGCCCCGCCATCACATGCTCGCGCTGCAGCCGTGGCCAGACGCCCTCGGGGCCGCGGCGGCGCGCGATCTGGCCGTGGACTTCGTCAACGCGACGGCGTTCCCCACGCAGCTCGGCGTGATCCTCGGCGACGATCCCGGGATGCGGGTCTACCCGGTCGGCACGGCGCGCACCGCGCTGGACGCGGCCTTGCGGACATTCCAGCCCACGTCCGCGGGCGCGACGCTGGCGGGCCTGGTCCATGCCGCCTACAACCGCTATGCCGAGGCCGCCAACGGCACCACCGGGCCGGCCTTGCCCCCCGGACGGCGCGCCATCGTCGTCATCGGCCACGCCGGCGCGCCGATCGGCTACGAGCCGCAGCTGCTGTTCGACCTCAAGGTGGCGCGGAGCTTCGCCATCGACGTCCACCAGATCTGCGTCGGTGGTGGCTGCCCGCGGTTTCCGGGGCTGACGGCCCACGACGTGTCCGATGCTGCGGGCGCCGCCGTGCGGCTGGGTGAGCTGCACGCGGGCCATGTGCCGGTGACCTTGGAGTGGGCCACGGTTCGTGCCTACATGGGAACCCAGACGACCTACGCCTTCGCGTCCGCCGCCCCGCGGCCCGAGCGGATCGGTCGGCAAGGGGCCGCGTTCGTGGAGTGGCACCTGACCGCGCCGATCGACGCGCGGGCGCTGAACTACGCCGCGTCGCCCGCGACCGTGGGCAACGTGGTCGTCACGGGCATCGTGACGCTCCAGGGTGTCACGACGGCCGGCGATGAGGTTGAGTTTGTCGCCGGGCCGTTGCCTTCCATCGAGGTCCTGCCCGCCCCCGGCCGGCCCAGCGTGTGCGGCCTGCGCGCTCAGGCCGAGGCCGTGCCGGACCGCGTGACGCTCGGCGCATCGGTCGCGCTCACGCTGTCCGTGCTGGCCGATTGCCCGGCGGCGCGGCGTGACGTCGACGTCGTCCTGGCCGTCGACCGCTCGTCGTCGATGCTCCGGGGCCAGCGGCTGGCGGACGTCCAGACCGCGGCACGCGCGTTCGTGGCGGGCATGGACCCCGTCCGGACCCGGGTCGGGCTGGTGACCTTCGCCAGCGTGGCGGAGCGCGTGGCCGAGCTCGCCAGCGATCCGGGGCCGGTCCTGGCCGGTCTCGACGGGGTGGCGATTGGCGGCGAGACGTTCATGGGCGAAGGGATCGCCGCCGCGCGCCGGATGCTCGAAGGTCGCCGGCCGGGCGCGTTGCCGGTGATCGTGCTGCTCTCCGACGGCGAGGTGCGCGACAACCCGCAAGCCGAGGCCGATTGGGCGCACCTCGAAGGGGTGCGTGTCGTCGCCGTGTGCGTCAACACGCCGGCGACGTGCGACCAGAAGTACCGGAATCTCGCCTCGCCGGCGTCGTACTACCTGGCCACCACCGACGCATCGATGTTGGCCCGTTTCTACGGCGACCTGGCGGCCTATCTCGGGCGCCCGGACTTCGACCGGCTGGCGGTCCACTTCACCACGTTCCCGGTCTTTCCATACCTCGGCCCACCGGGTGTCTACGACCGCCCGACGGTGATCGAGGACGAGGTGTTGACATGGGAGCAGGCGGCGCCGCTCTTCGGGCGCACGCGGATCGCCTTCCCGCTCGCGGCGGCGGGCCCCGGGCGCTGGCCGGTGGCCGAGCGGATCGAGGTCGTGTGGACCGACAGCGAGGGCGGGGTCGGGTCCGCCCGTCTGAACGTGCCGGAGGTCGCGGTAGTGCCGCCGGAAACAGGGCCGTGCGCCGTCGAGCGCCTCGAGCGAGGGGTTCGCCCGGCGGCGGTCGCGGTCGGCGCGACGATCTCGACGACGGTCCATGTCGACCTGGCGTGCCGGGGGACGCCGCTGCCGATGGAGGTCGTCCTGGTCGTCGACCACTCGTTTTCGATGCGGGGCCAGCGCATCGCCGACACGCGCCGGGCGATCGAGACGCTCTTGGCCGAAGCCGCCGGGTCCGACGTGCGGTTCGGGCTGGTTGCGTTCAGCAACGTGCTCCTGGCGCGCGTGCCCCTGACCGCGGATCGGGTGCTCGTGACGGACCGGCTGCGGGCGCTCGCGCCGGGCGGCGACACGAACATCGGGATGGCGATCGAGACGGCGGTGGACGTGCTGAAGGACGCCCGCCCCGGCGCGCGGCGCTTCATCGTGCTGCTGACCGACGGCTACAACTCGACGGGCGCCCGGCCGATTCCCGAGACGGCGGGCAACGCGAAGGACGCGGGGATCGAGGTCATCGCCGTGTGCGCGGGTGGTGTCTGCGACCCGGCGCTGATCAACGCCGTCAGCGACCCGGCGTTCTACTTCGACGTGCCGGACAGCCAGGGTTTGGTCGAGCTCTACGGCCGGATCGCGGCGGTGATCAGCGGCGCGGTCCCGGCCAGCGTGCGGATCCTGGACCAACCCCACGGCGAGCGCGTGCTGCCGGCCGTCCCCGACAGCGCGGATCCGGCGCCCGTCCGAGGCCCGGACCCCGATGTGTGGGCGTTTGGGTTCCCGAACGATGGCGGCGTGGCGGTGACGCGGCGGCTCGAAGCGCGGCGCCCGGGGCGCTTCCCGGCCACGCTCTGGACGCGGGTCGAGTACACCACGGCCGACGGCGCCACCGGCGTGCTCTACGTCCCGCCGGTCCCGGTGGCGATCGCGGGCCCGGTGCCGCCGGACCTCCCGACGGCCGGGCCGCTCCCGACCGCGACGCCGGTGCCGACCGCGACGCCGACGGCGACCGCCACGCCCCTGCCGACGGCAACGGCCACGCCGTCGCCGACGCTGCGGCCGGAGGAACGCGGGATCTACCTGCCGCTCGTCGCGGCCGCCGCGAGCGCCGCGGACCTGCCGACGGCGGTGGTGCCGTCCGCCACGCCGGTGCCGAGCGCGACGGCGACGCCGACGGCGACCCGGACGCCGACGGTCACCCCAATCCCGCTGCCGACCCGCACGCCACGACCGACCGGATCGCCGGTGGCCACGCGCACGCCGGCCTGGGACGGCGGGGCGGACGCGCTCCGGCCGCCACGGTAACTCGGCGCACGATGGCTTTGGACAGGCGGATCGAGGGTGTTCGCGCGCCGACCCCGCCCCTACCCGCCGATCGCGTGCATTCGCCGATCCTCGGTGTGCACGCCCTGGCGCAGGCCGTGGCCGGTCGGTTTGGCGGCCACGGCGCGCCGCAGGACGGCGCCGACCGCTTCGGCGTCGCCGCCGGCGCGCAAGACGGCGCGCACGTCGACCTCGTCGTCGTGGAGCAGGCAGAGGTGGAACTTGCCGTCGGCCGTCAGCCGCATCCGGTTGCACGTGCCGCAGTACGGCTCGCTGACGGGTGAGATGAACCCCACCGTGCCCGGCGCGCCCGGGAGGCGGAAGTTGCGCGCCTCGTCGGCCGGGTCGGCGTTGGGGACCGGGTCGAGCACGCCGAGATCCGCCTCGATGCGTGCCTTGACCTCGGTGTTCGGCACGTAGTAGTCCACCGAGAACTGCGCCTCGGCGCTGGTGCCGAACGGCATCAGCTCGATGTACCGCACCGCCCAGGCGTGCGCCAGCGTCAGCCGGGCCAGGTCGACCACGTCGCCGTCGTTGTAGCCGCGCGCGACGACGACGTTGAGTTTGAGCGGCACCAACCCCGCCGCCTCGGCCGCCTCGGCCGCGGCCCACAGCGACTCGGCGTGGCTCCAGCGCATCAAGCGCTCGACGTTGGCCTTGTCCAGCGAGTCGACGTGCAGGTTCACCCGGCGCAGGCCGGCCGCCTTGAGCGCGGGCGCGAGCTGTGGCAGGCGCGCGCCGTTGGTCGTCATCGAGACGTCGGCGATGCCCGGCGTCGCCGCGATCCGCCCGACGATGTCGACGATGTCGTGGCGCAGCATCGGCTCGCCGCCTGTCAGCCGCACCTTGCGGAAGCCCAGACCGGCCGCCGCCCGCACGACGGTCTCGATCTCGCCCGCCGTGAGCAGATCGTCGTCCGGGGCGAACACGAGGCCGTGCGTCGGCATGCAGTATCGGCAGCGCAGGTTGCAGCGGTCGGTGAGCGACACGCGCAGGTAGTCGATGCGCCGGCCGAAGCCGTCGACGGTGCTCGGGTTCTCGGCGACCGCGAGCGCGCCCACCGGGATCATGCCACCGCCGCCGATGCGCCGGATCCTGGCTCAGGCGCAACCCGGCTGCCAGACCCCATGCGCTTCATCCCGGCAACCCCGGCCGACAGTGGGATGTCGACCCGCGGGCACGTCGCACCACCCTGGGCGCGCGTCATGGCACGCCTCCCGATCCCGGCGTCGCCGCCGCCGCTCCGCGGGTGATCCGATAGGCCAACACCCAGTCCGTCGGGTCGGGGCACGGGGCGCTGCCGACCCAGCGGCGGTAGTGGCTGGCGGTGACGGTCACCGTGTAGGGCGGGTCCGTGGCCAGCGCGCCCGTCGATCCCGCCATGAGCGCGATCCCCTGCTCGCCGCGGCGGACCTCCACCGGGGCGGAGCGCAGCTCGTAGCCGCAGGGGTCGATGGCGCCCGGGAGACACAGCGTCGCTGCCTGGCGGATGGCGAAGCCGGCGCGGTCGCCCCCCAGGAGGCGCCGGTCGGCGCCATCCGTCTCACGGGCGCTGATCCCGAGGAACAGCGGGCCGGCCTCGTCGTCGATGCGCAGCGCCGCCCCGGCCGGCGGCTGGCCGGCGATGTCGTTGTGGGCGGTGAAGCGGTAGCGCTTGCCGATCTCGATCGGGAGATCGCCACCGGTGTGAAGCAAGAGGAACGGGTGGTCCGCGGCCGGCTCGCGCGCCGCCAGCTTGTAGATCCCGAGCTCGGCGTTGTGCTCGACCACCTCGGCGTCCAGCGTCACGGTCGTCTGCGCGGACCAGGCCACGCGCGCCTCCTCGAGCGCCTCGGGCGCGGGCGCCAGCGCGTACACGTCGGCCGACTTGACGATGGGACAGGCCTCGAGCGGCACGGGCGCGACCGGGAGCGCCCCGCCGGCGGCCGGGTCGCTCCCGGGGGGCGGAGCGACCGGCGCGTGCGGCGTGCCGGCCGGGCCCGCCGCCACGGCGATCGCCGTCAACGTCGCCACGAGCGCCGTGGCCGTCGGGGCCAGGTCGGGCGGCGTCGTCAGCACCGGCGGAGCCTCGGGCGCCGTAGCGGTCGGCGTGCCGGATGCCGCCACCAGTGGCACGACGTCGCCGACGAGCGGCCTGTCGGTCGGCGGCGGCATCGTCGCTTGCGGCGCCAGGCGGCTGCAGCCCAGCAGCGCCATCGCGACGACGGCCGCGGCACAAGTCGGCAACACGCCTCGCCGCACGGCCACGCGGTGTCCCATGGCAGTGTCGCGAACGGGGGTCGTGGGCGGTCGGGGCATCATGCGATAATCTTAGCGTCGGACGCGGCAATCGCCGCACGGTCACGCGCCGCCCTCGGCGGCCGTTCAAGCACGTCGGAGGGTCAACATGGCGCGAGTTGCATGCGTCGAAGCAAGTGGGCGGAAATGGGTGGCCGCGGGGGCGATCGCGTCGTCGATCCTCACCGCCGCGTCGACGGCCGCCGGAATGCCGACCCGGCCGACGCTGGCGCCGATGGCTGCCGCTCAGCCCATCGAGCCCCAGTCCACGGCGCCGTCCACGATCGTCAGCGCGGTCGTCCGCATCGCCGGCCCCAGCGTTTACGACCGCTTCGTCGATCTGGCCGGTGCGGCGCCGTCCGGCCCGGCCAGCCGGGCGCGGGCCGCCAAGCTGCGCCCCGCGCTCGACGCGGCCGACGCCGACGTCATCCGCCGCCAGGCGCCGGTGGTTGCCGCCGCCCGGCGGTCGGGCGTCACGATCGTCAGCCGCTATCGGACGGTCGCGAACGCGCTCCTGGTCCACGGCTCCGCCGCGGCCGTCGCCGATCTCGCGCGCGCCCCCGGCGTCGTCGCGATCGAGCCCGCCCCGCGGGTCCGTCTGGACCTCGCGCGGAGCGTGCCGCGCATCCGCGCCGACGCGGTGGCCGCCCGGCTCGGCTTCGACGGCGCCGGCACGGTTGTCGCCGTGATCGACTCCGGCATCGACTACACCCACGCCCACTTCGGGGGGCCGGGCACGAGCGCCGCGTACCAGGCCGCCGCCGGCCAGGCCGAGACCATCGCGGACACCTGGGAGGGCCGCCCGCTCTTCCCGACGGACAAGGTCGTTGGCGGGTGGGACTTTGTCGGCCCGAAGTACACCCACCCCAGCTACTGCGGCGACGACCTCGTGCGCGCCGGTCGCTGCGTCAACGTCCCGCAGCCCGATCCGGACCCGCTCGACCAGCACAACCACGGCACCCATGTGGCGGGCATCGTCGCCGGGCGCGCCGTCGGTGGCCTGGCCGATGGCGTGGCGCCCGGCGCGCGGCTCGTGGCCCTCAAGATCTACGGCACGCCCCCTGGCCTGGCTGTCGACGAGGAGGTCGACGTCGTCGTCGACGCCATCGAATGGTGCGTCAACGTCAACCTGGCGCGACCGGTGCCCGGCATCGCGCCGCCGCACGTCGACGTCATCAACATGAGCCTCGGCGAGCCCTTCGGACAGGGCAGCCCGCTGTTCGACGCCGCCGTCGAGGCCGCGGCGGGCACCGGCATCGCCGTCGCGGCGTCGGCGGGCAACGCCGGCAACCGCCCGTTCGTCCTCAACGCCCCGTCGGCCAGCCCCAGGGTGCTCAGCGTGGCGAGCTCGATCGTCGGAGGGGACGCCGACGCGATCTCGGACTTCAGCGCCCGGGGGCCGGGCAAGCACGGGGCGCTCAAGCCCGACGTGACCGCGCCGGGCTCGGCGATCTTCTCGGCGTCGCGCGGCAGCGGGTCCGGGGGCGTGGCGCTGAGCGGCACGTCGATGTCCAGCCCGCACGCGGCGGGCGCCTTGGCTCTGCTGCGGCAGCGCGAGCGCGCCGCCCGGCTCGGCCTGGAGGCGCTGGACCTCGCCGCGCTGTTGATGAACCACGCTGACAGCGGCGTGGCCATGCCGGGCGGGTCGCCGGCGGTCGTGGGCGTCACGCGGCAGGGCGCCGGCCGGATCGACGTCCTGCGTGCCGCCACCGGCCGGCTGATGGCCCGCGCGGGCGACATCGCCAGCCTCAACCTCGGTGCGGTGTCGATCGACGCGCCGGGCCGGCTTCGCGACGACGAGATCGCGGTGCGCAACCTCTCCGATGCACCGCTCTTCGTCGTGCCCGAGGCCCGCTTCGCCCACGCCGACGACGTCGGCGAGGGCATGGCGGTGATCCCGCCTGACGAGCCGATCGAGGTGCCGGCCCGCGGGCTGGCCATCGTGGACGTCGGTTTCCTGTTCGAGGACAGCGGCCGCAACACCGGCCGCCTGCGGGACTGGTCCGCCAACCGGCTGGCCTGGTGGGGGCCGGACGTCCTCGACGCGCTCGAGCTCGACGGCTACGTGACGCTGCGCATCACCGACGCCGACGGGCGCCCCGTGGGCGACGCCGAGCCGGGGCCGAGCGTGCCGTTCTACGCGCTGCCGCGGCGCGCCTCGCGCATCGCGGGCACCGTCGCGCCGGCGGCCGGGGCGATGGCGCCTCGCATCGTCTTCGACAACCAGGGCTTTGACGGGACCGCGGAGCTCTTTGCGGTGCCTGTGGGCGGCGAAGCCGGCGATCCCGACGAGCCCGACGCCCAGGGCGAGATCGACGTCGCGGCGGTCGGCGTGCGCTACGACGCGCCTTCCGCCGACCCGCCGGCCGTGACGTTCGGCGTGACGCTGCACGCGGTGGCTTCCGCGCCGCAGGCGACGGCGATCGAGATCTACGTCGACGCCGACCGCGACGGCGCCATCGACCGGCGCATTCGGGCCGGGGCGCCGAGCCAGATGGGCGGCAGCGGCTCGGACGACCGCATCCAGCTCGGCGTCACGCCGTGGGACGGTGCGGCCGACGCGCCGTCCGGTGCCGAGGCGATCGTCGGCGAGGTGCCGAGCGACCTCCACACGCGCGTCCGGATGGTCCGCGTGCCGCTCGCCGCGCTGGGGCTGGGCCCCGGCGCGCCGTTCGACTTCTACGTGGTCCATCGCGGCCTGAACGAGGACTGGCTGGACGCCGTGCAGACCGATGTCGCCCCGGACGGGGCGGATCGGCGCGGCGGCCCGCGGTTCCGGGTCGAACCGGCCGCGTGGCGCTGGATCCCGGGGTCATGGTCGGTGCCGGTCGGCAGCAAGACAGAGGCGACCGTGGACGTCGCCGCCGGGGGCGGCGACGCGGGCCCGTCGCTGCTGGTGCTCTATCCCGACAACCGGTTCGAGCCGCCGGGCGCGCAGCATCAGCGCCTCGCCCTCGACGGCCGGGCCCCCTTCCCACGGATCGCCTACCTGCCGATCGCGCGCCGGGCGCGCTGACGGATCCTGGCGGGCCCGGCGGCTACTTCGGCATCAACTTCAGCGCCTCGAACGCCGGGCGGGGTGTCCCGTCCGGGTTGTTGATGCACCACCAGTACTGCTCGTCCTGCTCGGTCCAGTCGGCGTTGCACAGGAAGATCGTCGACATGATGGTCATCCACGGCCGCCAGTGCTCGGCGGCGTACGCGTAGGCGCGGACGAGGTAATCGGCCTTCTGCGCCTCGGACACCGCGTGCCACTGGTATTCCGGGTGGACCTGGTCGCTGGTCCAGCCCATCTCGAGGATGGCGAAGCGCCGCGCGGCGTCGCCGTGGCGCTCGACGATGGCGCGCAGGTCCTCGACGCGGCGGAACGTGAAGTACCGCTCGCCGCCGTAGGCCTCGTTGGCCGCGGCCTCTTCGGGCGTCGTCTCGGGCGGTGCCGCGTAGCCCGGCGCGTGGACGCCGAGGAGGTCGAAGTAACCGTCGCCCGATCCACCCATGGCGGTGTACAGCGCGTCGAGGTACGTGTCGTCCGGCATCGCGGTCGGCGGCTCGGTCCCGGTCGGCGCCATGCCGGCGCTGATGACGTAGGCGTCGGGGTCCACGGCCTTGATCGCCCCGTATGCCACCCGCAGCATCTCGGCGTAGGCCTTTGGGTCCGGCGCCTGGTCGCACCACTCGCGCGCCAGATTGGGCTCGTTCCAGATCTGGTAGGCGGCGATCCGGCCCTTGTAGCGGGTGGCGACCGCCGTGAGGAAGTGCGCCAGGTCGGCGAGGTCGTTCGGCGGCCCCTGCATCGAGCAGCCCTCGCGGGCCCACCCGGGCTGGTGGTCGATACGCGCGATGAGGTGCAGGCCGCCGTACTCGTGGATCTTGCCGACGATGTGGTCGGTGTGCTCCCAGTCGAACGTGCCCTTGGCCAGCTCGATGTCGCGCCAGCCGAAGCCTTGCTTGATCCAGCCGAACCCCATGTCCTTGACCAGGAGCATGTCGCGCTCGGCGACCTCAGGCCGCCACCACAGGAATGCGTGGATGCCGTAATCCGGCGAGCCGAGCGGGACCGGGCCGGCCGACGGGGCCGCCGCGGTCGCCCCCCCGCTGCGCGTCACGGCCGTCGGGGGGGCATTGGTCGCCGGCGCGCCCACGCCGGGGCCGGGCGTGGCTTCGGCGCCGCAGGCCGATGCCAGCAGGCCCGACGCGATCAAGAGGGCGGCGCGGGTCCGGCGCCGCGGCGAGCACGGGTGCATCACACGCTTCTCCCAGGGACTAAAGTTGCGGGGGCAGGCCGTCAAGGATATCCGGCGGAGCCGCGCGCGGCCAGAATCCACGGCGCGGGGCGGGGTCGCGGTCGGTGCGCCGGGCACGCGGTCCGCGGTGGATCCGGGCGGCTCACCTGTCGTGGTCAGATGGCCGCGTCCGGGCCAGGGCATCGGCGGCCACCGCCGTATAGCCCAGCAGCCGCGCGGCATCGGCGGCCGTCTGGCGCGGCATCAGCCGCCCGCGCACGACGCCATCCGCGCCGCGCTCGAGGATCAGCTCGATCGCCTCGAGCAGGCCGCAATGGTGCGCGCCGCGGACGCCGGCCAGGATCTCCTGGTAGGCGCCGACGCCCTGGATCACCACGAAGTTGTCGCCTGGCGCGTCCGGCAGCCAGATGCCGGGCGCATCGGTGAACGCCTTGGGCGGGTAGCGGCCGTCCGAGTCGCACGTGAGGTCGCCGAGCCGTACGCGGGAGGCCGGGGCATGGGCATGTCGCGCCGAGAGGCAGCGGAACGGCTTGTGGATGAGGAGCATGTCGGGGATGGCGGCCATGAGCCCGCCGTCGACGAGCGCCCAATCGTCCACGCCGTCCGGGACCGGGGCGTGGTTGCGGCGGTGCTGGAGGACCTTGAACACGTGGAAGCCCGACTCGGCGGCGATGAGGTTGCCGAGCTCGAACGTCACGTCCGGCGGCGGCACCTCGGCAGCGGCGCTGGCGGAAGCGAGCGACCGGAAGAAGCCGCGCAGGAAGGCGCGGTGGTCGTAGGCGTCGCCGAGCGGGGGCATTCCCCCGCCGGTGTTCAGCTCGGAGAGTGTGGGGTGATCGCGGCGCAGCTCGGCCCAGATCCGCCCGGCCAGGGCGAACGCGGCGACGTAGGCATCGATCGGGATGCCCTCGGCCGAGCCGGCCATGGCGTGCAGGGTGGTGAAGGTCAGGTG
Source organism: uncultured Anaerolineales bacterium (assembly GCA_964415605.1). Lineage (GTDB taxonomy): Bacteria > Chloroflexota > Anaerolineae > Epilineales > Epilineaceae > UCB3. Next base: position 33,500 of record CAYQBA010000012.1, read on the forward strand.
CCCGGATGCCGCGATCCGGCCGGCCGTCGCGGCCACCGCGGGCGGCAGCATCCCGAAACGGCTGACGAGCCCGTCAAGCTCGGCGCGGGTGGCGACCGGGCCGAACTTCAGGCGCACGCCGACCTTCATCGGGGGCACGGACGGATCGAGGAACGTGTCGAGCTCGCCCTCGTCGAGCACGGGCGTGATGTCCCACCCGGCGCGCGCCAGGGCCACGATCCTGTCGGCGTAGGTCATGCCGCGCGCGGGCATGTGGTCGCGGAGCTCGGGCAACCTGATCCGGTCGGCGGCACCGGCGCCAGAAGTGGGTCCGGTAGCCCCGCTGCCCGGGGTGCTCCCGGCGCCCAGAGCGCGACCCGCGTGCCGCGTGTCCGACGGCCACCCGTAGCACCCCGCCGGGAGCTTGAAGCCATTGCACACGACGCGGATGTCGCGGCGCACGAGGCCGTGGTCGGCCATCCATTCGAGGTGCTCGAGGTCCTGCAGGGCGCTGGTCTCGGCGCCCCACCCGCTGCGATACGCCGCGTGCGTGATCTCGCTGGCCAGGTTGGCCTTGGCGGCATAGAGGTAGCGCAGCCGGCCGGGATAGCCGACCTCGGCGGCCACGGCGCGCGACAGCGCCACCCACTCCGTCGCGCGCCGCTCGACGATGGTGGTGTCGACGATCTCGAGCGGCGTCCCGTAGCGCGCCGCGGCGTCGCTGACGCGGAGGTCGTTGATCCACAGCTCACCTTCGTCGTCGTAGCGAAGGTAGTCCCAGATCGCCAGGCCGCCCCAGTCACGCCGCGCGTGTTCGAGATAGGTCGGCGCCGCGGGACCGTCGGGGGATTGCGTGGTCATGCTTGCTATTATATCGGCTCCGGCTGGCGATCGCGTCGCCAGCGCGATCGCGACGCGATCGCCCCACAGGATCCAGGCGAATTGACCGGCATCGGATTCTCTCATAACATGCCGGGGAGGCTCGGCGCAGGCGGCCATACCGCGACCCGGGGCCGGGAAACGGCGTATGACATGCCATTGGCCGTGGGATGGCGCCTGGCGTCGTGACGCGGGGGTCCGGTCGCGCCGGACAGCGCCGAGCTCCTGGGATCCGCCCGGTTTGCCCACCGCCCCCACCCGCAAGGAGGGTTGAGAATGAACATCTTCCGCCGGATCATCGAGTTCTTCCGCATGCTGCTGTCCGGCTTCGTCGACAGCGCCGAGGACAGCGTGCCGCTCGAACGGCGGCTGGCCTACGACCGCCTCAAGCGCGCCGAGAACCTCAAGAAGCAGATGGGCGCGGCCGAGGACGTCGGCGTTGCCGCCGAGATGATGGTCCAGCAGCTGGCGGAGGCGCGGATTGTGGCGGCCAACGTCCGCCAGGAGACCAAGTCCCACCTTCAGGCGGCGGCCGCCGCCGCCGCGCGGGGCGATGCCGTGACCCAGCAGCAGGAAGAGGCGCGGGCGGCGGCGTTGGCCGAGGAGCTCGCGGAGGCCGAGGGCGAGGTGCTGGGGCTCGAGCAGCTCGTCGAGGAGGCTCTCTCCGACAAGAAGGAAGCCATCGTCATGGTGCTGGACCAGTCCAAGGAGCTCGAGAAGCTCGCGCGCCACGACTCGCGCCTGGTGGCCCGCGCCCGCATGACCGACATGCGCCGCCAGCAGCTCGAGCTGCGCGAGCAGATGATGGACCTGGTGCCGGGCGACCAGAGCAACATGCGGGCGCGCATCCAGGAGCATGTCGTCAAGGACGAGGCGCGCTACCGGGCGCGGCGCGACGTGGTGGACGCGCTGTGGGATCAGAAGCGGCGCGCCGCCACCGAGCGGGTGGTGACCAGCGCCGCCGGCGCGGCCAAGCTCGACGAGCTGCGGCGCGAGATGGGCCTTGCCACGGCGCCGCCGGCGGCCGCCCCGGCGCAGGCGGCGGCTCAGCCGCCGGAGGAGCAGCAGGCCGAGGCGGGCGGCGGGCAGGGCTGACGGCGAACCTCGCCATGGGCGGCGCGGAACGGTTGGATCATCCAGGCATCGGTCAGCCGGAAAGGACGTGAGTGATGCGGATCCGTTGGGGACGGGTGATTCTGGCGCTGGTAATCTTGCTCGGCCTGTGTGGCCTGGGCACGTGGTTCGCATTGCAGCGCGCCGGGTTGCAGCTGACCGATGTCGGCACCGGAGATTCGGGGTCCGCGGCGACGACGGCGCCGGGCGCCAGAGGCTCCGGCGCGGCCGCCGGCGGCGAGCGCGCCGTCGCGACGGCCGCGCGCTCCGCACCCCCGGCACCCACGGCCATGGCCGGCGCTGCCGGGGCGCGCGATGACAGCGGCCTGCCGCCGTTCCGCGTGCTGACGTTGCAGTACACGCCCTACATGGCCACGTTGGTGCACATGGAGGCGGGGGGGTACCTCGAGCGGCTCGGGTACGACCTGCAGCTCTTCGATGTCTACAGCGACGCGGTCGGTCTCGACGAAGCCGGGCAGTGCGAGGCCGTCAGGAGCGGCGAGTACCAGGCGCTCGCGACGACGATCGACGCCACCCGGAAGTGCGGTGCGGGTGTGGCGGTCGGCATCCCCATCGGCCAGAGCGCCGGCAACGACGCCATCGTCGTCAAACCCGGCGTCGAGACGTGGAACGACATCTTCGAGCATGCGGTGGCGTTCACGGGGTACAGCGTCAGCGAATACATGGCGTGCTTCGCCAGCCACAGCGCCAACCAGCCGATCCAGCTCCCGATCCGCATGGACGATGCCGGCGCGGCGGTCGACGACTGGATCAACGCCGGGGCGGAGCAGAACATCCTCTCGGTGGTGGCCTGGGAGCCCGAGGTGTCGCGGGCGCTGGCGGCCGTGCCGGGCAGCCGGGTCATCCTCTCGTCCAAGGACGTGCGCATCTTGTGGGACATCGTGGAGTTCTCGGTTGCAGCCGCCGAACAGGACCCCGGCGCGTTTCAAGCCTTCACGCGGGCCTACTACGCCGCGCTGCGCGACCTCACCCGCGACCCGGACTCGGCGCTGGCCGCGATGGTCGCTTGGGCCGGCGACGATCCCGGCCGCCAGGCGCTGCTCACGACGACCGACGCGGCCGAGTTCCGCCAGCAGCTCGACAGCGAGGCGTTCGCCACGCTCCGCGACGCCGCCCAGCTCATGGACAGCCGCCAGACGCTGCTCAACCGGTTGGACGAGGCGGCGTTTTACTGGGGCTACTGCGGCGTCGATGTCCCGTCGGTCCCCGTCAGCGAAGCCTTGATCGCGCCGCAGTTCATCCAGGCGGTCAAGGCCGACCCCGAGCTGCTCGACCAGCCCAACGAGCGCCCGAGCGCCGAGGTCTTCCAGGTGACGGACTTCACCAACGCCGCGGCGGTGACCGACGCGCAGATCCAGCAGGCGCGGGTGCTGTTCCAGAAGGGCGTCCAGATCGAGTTCATGCCCAATCGGACGGACTTCCGCGACCCGGCCGCGGCGCTGGACACGCTCGGCGAGGCCGTGCGGTTCCTCCGCACGTGCCAGGACTGTGTGCTGCAGGTGCAGGGCGGCGCCGCCTATCCCGGCGCCCGCATCTGCCCGACGTGCACGGCCGAGGAATCGGATCGGCTGGCCGCGTCGCGCGGCCGGCGAGTCCACGACGAGCTCAAGAGCCAGTTCGACGTGCCCGAGGCGCAGCTCTACCTGGTCGAGGCGCCTCACCCGCCGCAGTACCCGGGCAGCAACGACGAGGCCCAGCTGCGCCAGGACCGGCAGACCTTTTTGACGGGGTACCAGCTCGGGGGGCGGTGAGCCGGCATGCAACACCCCACGGCGACGTCCGACTCCGAAGCCGAGGGCGATCGCCGGCCGGACGCGTCGATCGGGGGGCCGGCGGCGGCGGCGTCCGGCGGTGCGCTTCCGACCGACAGGCCGTCCACCGTGGCCGCCGGAGATCCGTCCGAGCCGGCCGGTGGTGTGCCGTCGAGTGATGCTTCGACTGCTGAAGCACCGCTGAGCGATGTGGCGGGCGCCAGCACGCCCTCCACCACGACGGGGGCGGCGCTGGCGCTCCTCGCCATCGCCTTAGCCGGCACCGGCCAGTTCTTCCTGTCGCGCGACCGGGCCCTGGCGTTGGGCCTGTTCGACTACCTGGCCGGCGCCCTGTGCATCGCGGCCCTGGTGCGGTGGGCCTGGTCGGGGAGTCGGGAGCGCTCGACCGGCAAGGTGGCCGTGCGCGAGACGCCGCCAGGGATCGGTGCCTGGATCGCCGCCCTTCGACAGTTGGCGGTCGAGCCGATCGCCCTGGCCCGCCGGTGCGCGGCAGGCGTGGCGGGATCCCCGCTCCGCGCCGCCGCCGTGGCGCTCGCGTTGACCCTGTCGGCCTCGATCTACGCCGTGCTGGTGATCCGGGCCGACGCCCCGGTCTCCTACTGGGACGTGTTCGGGCTGTGGCTGGTGTCCGTCGGGCTGTACCTGGCGGCGCTCGGCTGGGGTGAGCGCGTGGTGCGGCCGTCGTGGTGGCGCGCGGTCGCGAGCCGCCATCGGGTGCCGCTGCTCGACGCGACGGCGCTCCTGGCGCTTGGGTTGTTCCTCCGCGTGTGGCGTCTGGGCACCTGGCCGGACATCATCGACGGCGACGAGGGCATGATCGGCGACATCGGCCGCGACCTGGCGGTGACAGCGACCGGCAACATCTTCGGATCCGCCTGGGGGCACGGCAACCTGTACTACTACCTGGTCAGCGTGCCCTACGCCTGGCTGGACGACGCGGTCACCGCCCTGCGGCTGCCGAGCGCGGTGGGCGGCGCGCTGGCCGTGCCGGCGACGTACCTAGCCGCCCGGCAGCTTTTCGGGCGCCAGGTGGGGCTCGTGGCCGGGTTCCTGCTGGCGGTGTCGCACGCGCACATCCACTTCAGCCGCATCGCGTTCTGCCACGGCTGCGACGGCCTGACCGCGGCGGCGGCCATGTTCGGCCTGGCGCGGGGGCTCGACCGACGCGACCCGGGCTGGATGGCGGTGTCGGGTGTGGTGCTCGGGCTGGCGCAGTACGGCTACGTCGGCGGCCGGCTGATCGACGTCGTCGTGGCGGTGTTCTTCGTCGCGGTCATGTTCAGCGACCCGGCCTACATCCGCGCGCGCCTGGGGCTCGTGGCCGCGGCGGCCGGCGCGGCACTGGTCACGGCCGCGCCGATCCTGTATTGGGCCCGCTACCGGACCGGCGACTACATGTCGCGCCTGGGCATGGTGGGCCTCGTCCAGCACCGGGCCGAGGTCGGCGAGCCGCCGCCGGATCTGGCGGTCTTCGCGACGCAGCTCCGGGACGCGTTCCTGGCGCTCGGGACGTATCCCGTCGACATGTACTACGCCGCGCGCATCCCGATGCTCGACGCCGCGTCGGCGGCGCTGCTGGTGCTGGGTGCCGCCGTGGCGATCGTGCGCTGGCGCGACCGGCTCGCGCTCCTCCCGCTGTTCCACGTCTTTGGCGCGGTCGCGGCCCTGGCGTTCGTGATGTTGCCCAACGCCTCCGCCTACCGCATCACCGGCGTCCTGGCGTCGTGCGCGATCCTCGTCGCGCTGGGGCTGGTGGCGCTGGCGGAGGGGGGCCTGCGCGGGCTCGGCCTCGACGCACGGGCGCCCCGCGTGGTGGTGGCGGTCGCCGCGCTCGCGATCGGCGCCTACAACGTGAACTACTACTTCCGCGATCATCTGGTCAACTGCCGCTATGGCGACCCGCGCTCGGCGTCGGCCGCCCTCATCGGCGGCTTCCTGCGCGATCGGGGCGGTGCCGACACGGTGTTCGCGGCCACCGACCCCGACTTCGCGCTGCAACCGTTCCTCAACCAGGTGTTCCTCTCGAACCGCGAGGCCCGCGACCTCGCCACGCTGCCGCCGGAGACGCCGCGCCCGGGCGCGGAAGGCAGCGCTGCGTTCATCTATACGCTCCCCGGCGACACGCTCGACCTGGCGGCCGCCGTCGGCGACGTGCGGCCGGCGTGGGTCGTGGTGGGTCCGACGAACGCGAGCAAGCTCGACGCGCTGGCGGCGGCCGCGCCGGGCGGCGAGCGGGTGACGCTCACCCGCTGCGGGGTCGATCTGGTTCAGGTGCTCCGGCTGCCCTGACGCGCGGCCGGGTTCGCGAAGCGGGGAGCCTCAACCGCCGAGGTGGCGGCGCGCGACCTCGTACATCTCCGCCGCCATGTCGATCATCTGGTCGAGCTCGAGCGGGTCGACGTCGTAGTGCGGTCGGGGGTCGGACAGCTCGTCGAGCAGCTCGTCGCTGACATCGACCATGCCCAGCGCACGCATCAGCCGGATGAACCGGCCCTGGTTGCGGCGCCCGGTGGCCCGCATCTTCTGGAGCCAAGGGTCGTCGAAGTCCATGAGCCCCATCTTGCGCATCCACACCAGCGTCTGCAGGAACCCGCCGGTGGGCGGCGTGCCGGCGCGCCGGCCGGCGACGTCGAGGTAGCCCTTGCGCGACGCCGCCGGCTGCGACTCGTCGAGGACGAGCAGCCGCCCGACGCTGTGGCGGACGAACGAGCGGAAGGCGGGGCCGTTGGTGCTGCCGGCGATGGTGGGGTCGAACACGACCGCCAGGCCCGTGTCCGCGCGGACGCCGGGGAGGGTGGTGAAGAGCGTGTAGAGTGGCACCGTGTCGACCGCGAGGCCAAGGTTGGTGCCCGATTGCACGGCCTGCCAGGGCTCTCGCGCCGCCACGATGGCGCCGAGCACGGCCAGCTCGCCGAGCGCGATGTCGCGGCGCTGCCCGAGGGCGTCCAGCACGGTGTAGCCCACTTGATCCTCGGCCCGTCGGCCGGGGGTGTCGGCGAAGTCGATCGCCGAGCCCGTCAGGACATACGTCACCGGGATCAGCGTGGCGAACGGCACCTTGCGTGGCTCGAGGCCGGCGCCACGCCCGGCTGCCAGCGCCTGGCGCGCCGGGTCCGACAGCTGCTCCAGCGCGGTGGCCGCCGCGGGCAGGCGGTCCGCGGTCCACCCGACGAACATCCAGCGCCCGCGGACGCCGCGTGCCGTGCTCACGACGGCGGCGCTGAGCTGGTCGACCAGCGGCGCGCCCGGCCGGCCGGCGGGCGGGGGGCCGACCGAGGCATTGGAGGACGCGGCGTGGGTGTCGACGCCGGGGACGCCGGATCCCGTCTCGGCCGGGCGCGTGGCGGGCGCGGGCTCGCCGATGCTCTCGCCGTCGGGGGTGCGGTCGCTCATCGCGGCTATTCTGGTCTCCCGTCCGGGCGTTGTCAATCCTGCCGACGCGTTCATGCCGAGGCCGCGCGGGCAGGCGAGCCGCGAACCGGCGCGTCCCGACACGGCCTCGGACGGTGCGGGCATGCCCTGCGCCGACGGACGGACGATGGCATCTCCGGCACCGCATGCCCACCGCGGTCCGCGGCGGCCGGCCCCGTCACCCCCCGCGCGTGTCGCCGCGCTCCAGCGCATCCAGCCGCTCCCATGCCTCGACCAGGCTGGCGTCGGTGTCGACCACCACGGCGCGCAGCGCATCGATCCGCGTCGCGAGGGCCGGCGTCACGCGCGCCGGCGGTACGGTCTCGAGCAGCACCTTGAGGCTGTGGCTGAGATGCCGCAGCAGCAGGCCCTCGCTGCGCTGCAGGTCATAGCGCTTGACGTAACCCGGGAAGTCCAGCCCATGCTCGAGGAGGTCGCGCGCGATGGACTTGGGCCGCACCTCGTCGGCGCGGACCCACGGGTGGCGCGCCGCGAAGGCCGCGAACCGACGCTCGACGAAGTCGGCCAGCGGGCGCGGATACGTGACGGCCTCCACCTGGGCCTGGCGCTCCTCGAAGGGGACGCCCTCGGCCTTGAGCTGGGCGATGATCGCGGCCCGGGCGTGACGTTGCTGCTGCTTGAGGATGGGCACGGGGTCTTCGAGGATCGCCTCGACCAGGCTCACGATGTCGAGATCCAGGCTCCCCGTCTTCCGGTCGAGGGCGAGGATGGCGTCGACGAGGAACAGCGAGAGCGCCTGGCGCATCGCGAAGCGGGGCTGGAGCTCGGGGTCGACGTACACCCTGGCGGCGGGCGAGGGGCGGTCGGTGCCCAGCTCCGACACGCGGGCGACCTCGACCAGCCCGGCGCGGCGCAGCGAGCGGAACAGCGCGGCCGCCTCGCGCAAGAGTCCCGGGTGCGCCGCCGGCGGCTGGTGGCCCTGGCGGATCAGCGTGACGACGGCGGCGTAGCCGGCGGGGTCGGCCGTCCGGCGCAGGGCATCGACGATCAGGCCGTGTGTCAGGCGCAGGTGGGGGGTCAGCGGTTCGATGGGGCGGCGGACGAGATCCTCGAACACCGCGCGGCTCCACTGCACGGCGCCGGGCGGCGGCTGCTTGCGGCGGATGTTCTTGCGTCCGCCGGCGGCCTTCTGGGCCAGGCGCGCGTTCTCGATGACGTGCGGCGGCGCCTGCGCCACCACGTGGCCGACGTCGTCGAAGCCCTTGCGACCGGATCGGCCCGCGATCTGCCGGAAGTCGCGGGCGCCCAGCAGGCGTGCCTGGCGGCCGTCGAACTTGGCAAGCGCGGTGAAGACCACGGTCCGCAGCGGGACGTTCACGCCGACGCCCAGCGTGTCGGTGCCGCAGATCACCTTCAGCAAGCCGGCTTGCGCAAGCTGCTCGACGAGCAGGCGGTACTTCGGCAGCATTCCGGCATGGTGGATGCCGATGCCGTGGCCGAGGTACCGCCGCAGCTCGCGCCCGAACGGGGTGTCGAGCGGGGTCTGCGACAGGCGCGCCGCGATCCGCTCGCGGTCGGCGCGCGGCGCCACGGTCTGGCTCGTCAGGTTGCCCGCCAGCTCGCCGCACGCGCGATGCGTGAAGCTCACGAGATAGGCGGGCACCCATTCGCGGTCGACCAGCCACTGGACCGTCTCGTGGATCGGCGTCTCGCGCCACGTGAAGTCCAGCGGCACCGGCCGCGCGTCGCGGTGCACGACGGCGATGTCGCGGCCGGTCCGATCGCGCAGGCGCGCCGCGATGCCCGCGACGTCGCCGAGCGTGGCCGACATCAAGAGGAAGCGGGTCGTCGGCAGCATCACGAGCGGCACCTGCCAGGCCGTGCCGCGGTCGGCGTCGCCGTAGAAGTGGAACTCGTCCATGACGACGTGCGCCGGCCGTCGGTCCGCATCGTCGCGCAGCGCCATGCTGGATAGGACCTCGGCGGTGCAGCAGATCACCGGCGCCGCGGGGTTGACGCTGGCGTCGCCGGTGAGCATGCCCACCCGCGCCGCACCGAGGATGTCGCAGAGCAGGAAGAACTTCTCGCTGGCCAGGGCCTTGGTGGGGCTGGTGTAGAACGACCGCTGTCCGGCGGCCAGCGCCAGGGTGTGGAGCCCCAGCGCCACGAGGGACTTGCCGGAGCCCGTGGGCGTGCTGAGGATGACGTGCCGGCCGGCAGCCAGCTCGATCAGGGCTTCCACCTGGTGGTCGTAGGGCGCGAGGCCGCTCGCCGCGGCCCACGCGAGGAACCGGTCGACGACGTCGATGGGATCGGGGGCTTGGTCCGCGAGAATGGCGGCCGCCAGCCGCGGGCCCCACGCCTTCCGGGCGGGCTCCGCATCTGGGGTGGGGGCGGCGGTCATGGCGCAATGATACGGTCGCCGATCGAGCACGACCGAATCGCGCGGCGAGGATGCGCGCGGCATCGATGCTCCGCGGGTGAAGGGCCGGGACGGCGTGGGCGGGTGGTCTGAGCGCGCGCATCCGACGCCGTGGGCTGCTGGCGGATCTTCGGCGTGCACGTGACCGATTGGGGATCCGGGTCCATGATCATGTCGACGGACGCCCATGGCAGCCGATGGGCCCGTCGGCCCGTACCGTGCGCCAAGTCCAACCCGTGAGGATGCCACCATGCGCCGCTCGCTCCTGATCGCCGCCGCCCTGCTCCTGCTCGCCCTGGCGGGCCCGGCCCGCGCCGCCGCGCCGGTGGGCGACCGGGCCTTCAAGAGCGGCCCGATCCAGATCACCGCCGACGGCCGTTGGGTCTGGACGGCCAACGCCCACGCCGACACCGTGTTCCGCATCGACACGCGCGACCGGAGCGTGGCGGCCTACCTGCTCCCCGACCCCGCCGTGGTCGACAGCCCGCGCGGGCTGTCGGTGCGCGAGGACGGGAGCGAGGTGTGGGTGGCATGCCACGACACCGACCGCGTGTACGTGCTGGACGGCGAGACGGGCGCCGTCAAGGCCACGATCGAGCTCCCGTGGGGCAGCGGGCCGTACTCGGTGGCGCTGTCGCGGCCGGATGCCGAGACGGGCCGGCAACGCTGGGCGCTGGTGACGCTGCACCGGTCCAACGCGCTGGCGATCATCGACACCGCGACCCGCGCGGTGATCCCGCTCGGCGGGGTGTTCGTGTCGCCGCACGGCATCGTGTGGACCGAGGACGGCACGTCGGCGTGGGTCAGCCACCTCCTGGTGACCGACGAGCACGCGCAGCTGGCGCGCGTCGACATCACCGGGCCGACCCCTACGGTCGCCACGCGCGTCACCGCGTTCGCGGCGACCCCGCAAAACAACCCGCAGCTCACCAACCCCGACGCCGCCAAGAACGTCGCCGAGGGCGGCTACCTCAACTTCCGCGGCCATCCGGCGCAGATCCCGTCGTCGACCGGGCTGCAGCAGGTGTGGCTGCCCGCGCAGTACCACAACATGCACGCCGACGGCTTCACCCCGGACAGCACGGTGCAGGTGTCGCTGCGCCGGCTGGACCTGGCGAACCGCCGGGTCCTCGCCGGCGACAAGGTCGTCCTCACCGCCGTCAGCGTCCACAACCCCAACCAGGGCCACAACAACCCGGCCTGGCTCGGGTGGGGGTGGGACGCGTCGATCTCGGGCGCCGTCGACATCGGCTTCGCGCGCCTGGGCGGCAAGGTCCACGCCGCCGTGCTGGCCGAGCAGAGCAACGAGCTCGTGGTGTTGCCGTGGGACATCGCGCCGTTCCGCTCGGCCACCGATCGCGCCGCCCCCAAGCTCCCGGAGGTCCGCGTCGGCGACCGGCCGATGGGTGTGGCCCTGTCGCCGACGGAGCCGGTCGCCTACGTCTACAACGACCTGTCGTTCGACGTCTCGGTGGTCGACCTGTCCGACCCGGCCCGACCCCGGCAGACCCATCGCCTGGCCACCAGCATGCCGCGCGGGCTCGAACGGTACCCCGTGTCCGATCCCGTGGCGCTGCGCGGCGCCAAGCTCTTTTACACCAGCGCCGACCCGCGCCTGTCCGGCAACGAGAAGGTCGCGTGTGCCACGTGCCACATCAACGGCGAGAGCGACGGGCGGGCCTGGGCGATGCACGAGACCCCGGCCGGGACGGCCGGGCAGCGCCACGGCCCGCGCGTGACGCTCGACCTCCTCGGCCTCGGGCGGACGCTCACGAGCGGGCGGCGGCATCCGACGCTGGGCTGGGGCGAGATCCACGTCAGCGGCGACCGCGACGAGGTGCAGGACTTCGAATGGACCGTGCGCGGGCCGCAGATGGGCGGCACGGGCTTCCTGGGCGACGGGGCGCAGCCGGAGCTCGGCGCGCCCAACGCCGGCCGGGATGCCGACCTCGACGCGCTGGCGGCCTACGTCATGGCCGTCCCGCCGCTGGCCCGTAGCCCGTTCCGCGGCCCCGACGGCGGCCTGACCGAGGCGGCGGTGCGCGGCGCGACCTACTTCAACGGCAACGACCCGGAAGCGCGGCCGGCCGACGCCCGCTGCGCCAGCTGCCACGTGCCGGCGACCGCGTTCCTCGACCACGGGTTCCACGACGTCGGCGCGCGCCGCCCCGGCGAGGAGCTCGAGCTGAACGACCGCGACAAGCGCGGCGAGTGCCTGTGGTGCGTCAACACCCCGAGCCTCGTCGGCGCCTTCGCCCGGCCGCACCTGCGCGGCGCCTACCAGTGGGCCACCGACCTCATGGGGCTCTTCGACGACTTCGTCGAGCCCGGCCGGCCCAAGCCGCACGGCCGCATCCAGACCCTGACGGTACGCCAGCGGCTGGACCTGGCGGAGTTCGTCCTGTCCATCGACGGCAACCTCGATGGCGCCTCCGTCGCGGGGCTGCGGGACACGGCGCCGCCCCGCATTGCCCGGGTGTCGCCGACGTCGCGCACGCGCATCGAGGTGTGGTTCAACGAGACCGTGGACGCCGAGTCCGCCGGCAACCCGGCCAACTACCGCCTGGTCGCCCTGCCCTCGGGTGCCCCGCAACCCATCACGGC